>DATMEE010000538.1:0-7259 GCA_035557035.1 Phycisphaerae bacterium | reverse complement strand
AGATCACCCGCGAATGGCTGGTTTCGGCCGTGGCTTCATTGGCCGATCGCGCGAAAGAACTGCGGAATCTCCCGTGCCTGGGCTATACCCATTTTCAGCCGGCGCAACTGACGACCTTGGGCAAGCGCGTGTCGCTGTGGTGCGCGGATTTTGTCCGTGACTTGGACGAAATGGATCGGCGCATCAGTGATCTGAAGTTTCGCGGCATCCGGGGCGCAACTGGCACGCAGGCGAGTTTCCTGCGGTTGTTCGACGGGAACACGCGAAAGGTCGATCAGCTTGAAACGCTCGTTGCGTCGAAACTCGGGTTCGCGGCCTGCGAGCCGGTCGTAGGACAAACCTACTCTCGAAAAATCGACGCCCAGGTGATCGCGGCCCTCGCGAATGTCGCGGCCGGCGCGCACAAGATGGCCAACGATATCCGCCTGCTGGCCAATCTGAAGGAAATTGAAGAGCCTTTCGGCAAGTCGCAGGTCGGCAGCTCGGCCATGGCCTACAAGCGCAATCCAATGCTGTGCGAACGTGCCACGGGGCTGGCTCGTTTCGTCATCGCCCTGGCGCAGTCCGCGTTCCAAAACGCCGCCGAGCAGTGGCTCGAACGGTCGCTCGATGATTCCAGCAACAAGCGCCTGCTGATCCCCGAAGCATTTCTTGCCACCGACGGCATCCTGCAGATCGTCGTCCACGTCGCGCGCGGGTTCGTCGTCTATCCAAAAGTGATCGAAGCCCGCATCGCCGCGGAGTTGCCCTTCATGGTCACCGAGGACGTGCTCATGGAAGCGGCCTCGAGCGGCGGCGACCGCCAGGACTTGCACGAGCGAATTCGCATTCACTCACAGGCCGCGGCCGCGCAGGTCAAAATGCACGCCAGGCCCAATGATCTGATCGCGCGGCTCAAGGGTGATTCCGTGTTTGCCGGCGTCGCGATCGACCGATTCACCGATCCGGCCGCCTTCACCGGGCTGGCCGCACGCCAGGTAAATCAATTCCTGAAGAGCACCGTCGACCCCCTGTTGCGGCAGCACCGCGCCATCCGCCGGCGCGATCCGGAGATCAATGTATGACCATGCACGAACTCGCCGAACGCATCCGCGCCGCCAGCTACACTGAGGGCGATTTTGTCCTCCGTTCCGGCCGTCGCTCGACATTTTACATCGACAAGTACCTGTTCGAGACCCAGCCTGAGATTCTCGCCGAAGTCGGACGACTGCTCGCGGGTTTCGCGGACCCGGCGACCACGCGCATTGCCGGGGCAGAGCTGGGCGGCGTCCCGATCGCGGCGGCGGCCTCCGTGGCTTCCGGTCTGCCGTTCGTCATCGTTCGAAATTCAAAAAAAGAGTATGGGACGGGCAAAATGTATGAGGGTCGGCTTGAAAAAGGCGACCGCATATTGCTCGTCGAGGACATCGCCACAACCGGCGGCCAGGTGCTCGAAGCGGCAAAAATTCTCACCGAAGCCGGCGCTTCAGTGCAACGAATCGTCGCGGTGGTCGATCGGGGTGAAGGCGCGGCGGAGAATATTCGCGACGCCGGGTACGAGTTCTCGGCGTTGTTGACGGCGGCGAACCTGCGACTGCCGGGCGCCAAGTATTGAATCAAGTCACGACCGACTGGACCGATTCGAAAACACCGATTTCCTGTTGAATCATGTTCAGATCAAGCAGCGCATTGTACGCCGCCTTCTGCTCCGCCTCCTTCTTGTTCGGCCCCCAGGCGCTGGGAAAGCGGCGGCCGGCGATGCAGACGGCGACCTCGAAGCATTTGCTGTGGTCGGGGCCTTTTTCGTCCAGCAGCTCGTACACGGGTGTCGAAGACATGTCACGCTGGGCATGCTGCTGAAGCTGCGACTTGAAGTTATGATGATGCTCGCTTGTCGCCACGTGGTCGATGTGCGGCGTAAGGAATTTCAGGATGAACTTGCGCGCCACCTCGACGCCCGCATCCAGATAGATCGCCGCGATCAGCGACTCAAAGACCGCCGCCATCACCGACGTGGGCAGCTTCGATCGCGCAGAAATGCCGTTGCCGAGAAATAGGTGCTCAGATAGGCCCAAGTCTTCGGAAATCTGGGCGCAGGTTTTTCCGGAGACCACCGTGGATTTGATCTTGGTCAGCTCGCCTTCGAGATACTCCGGGTATTTCTCGAACAGGTAAGTGCAAACCACCATGCCCAGGACGGAATCGCCGAGAAACTCCATCCGCTCGTTGCTTTCGAGCCGATTATTGGCGATGGAGGCGTGCGTCAGGGCCGACGCCAGCAGGTCCGGGTTCTTGAATTGAATGCCGATCGCCGCCTGACAGCGGGCCAGTGCATCATCTCGCATAAGGAAAAAATGCTCCCCAGCAGAACAGCCGGGCGGATGTCGAAAGCCGCTCGCATGAAAATGAGCGAATTTCGGCAAAAGCCCGCCCGAAAGACCGATCACAAAATCTGCGACCGCGGATGCCTTCCGAGCCAATTTACTATAATATCGCTTGGCTTATGAGTCAACTTGAACTACCAACCTCACCGACGCCCGTCGTCGCTCCCGCGACGCATTCTAATTCCCTGCCCTACCTGACCGCCGACGTGCCCGGCATCGCCGCCGCCATCAAACGGCATTACGAGGATTTCCGGGTCGATGAAATCCCGGCCTACGAGCCGATCGGCCACGGCGATCACATTTATTTCACGATCGAGAAACGCGGGTTGGCCACGATGCGGGCGGTGAACGACATCGCCCGGGCCCTCGATATCCCGCCAAAGAATATCGGGCTTGCCGGACTGAAGGATGCCCGCTCGGTTTCCACGCAGATGTTCAGTATCGAGCACATCGACCCAAACGCAATCAAGGCGTTGAACATTCCGAGGATCAAGGTCCTCGCTGTCTCACGCCACACCAACAAGCTGAAAATCGGGCACCTCCGCGGAAATCGCTTTCAAATTCGCCTCCGCGAGATCGACGCGAACCGTCTCGACGACATCCGGGTCATTTGCGATGCCCTGGTCCATCGCGGCGTGCCGAACTATTTCGGCCGGCAGCGCTTCGGCTCGCGCGGCGACACCTGGCAAATCGGACGGGCTGTGTTGCAGCACGATGCGAAAGCGGCGGTCGATCTCATTCTTGGCTTGCCCGGGCCGTTCGATACGGGCGAAGTGCTGCGCGCCCGACAGCTCTACGAAGCCGGCGACTATGATGCCGCGGCCAAGGCATGGCCCTATGGCTTCCGAGACAATGTGCGGATGTGCCGCGAGCTGGCCCGCACGAAAGGCAAGCATCAGCGGGCATATCATGCGATTGATCTGCGATTGAAGAAATTTTACGTGAACGCCTTCCAGTCGTATCTGTTCAATCTGGTGCTGGCGGAGCGCGTTCAGAATATCGACCGGATCGAAACCGGCGATCTTGCTTACAAGCATGAAAACGGAGCGGTGTTCCGGGTTGAAGATGCGGCGGCGGAGGCGCCGCGCGCGGCCGCGTTTGAGATATCCGCTACCGGCCCGATCTTTGGATACAAAATGACGGAGCCGACCGGCGTGCCCGCCCGGATCGAAACAGCCGTTCTCGAAGCCGAGAAAGTGCGGCCCGATGATTTTCGCGGCCTGGCCCGCATGAAGATCCACGGCGCCCGTCGTCCGCTGCGGTTCAAACCTGATGGACTGGCCATCGATACCGGCGCGGACGAGCACGGGCCGTTCATAGAGCTGCGGTTTACACTGCCCTCGGGCTGCTACGCCACGATGATTCTCAGCGAGGTCTGCAAGCAACACCTCAGCGAAGGCCTGGAAGAGGAGTGATCGACCGCCGGCACGGCGCCGTAGCGTCCGCCGTCTCGGCGGACGGAGGAATCACCCGCTAGACCTCAATAAACACGCGAGTCCACTCCCACTCCCGCCAATGTGTCGCCAATCCCCTTCGCACGGGGTTATTCACAATGTAACGCAATACGTTCTCCGCGGTTTCGGCATCACGGCAAACGTGATCATGCGCGGATCGTTGCCATAAGGGGGCTGTCCCGCCGAGCTTTACATATTCATGAAAGGTAAAGCTTTTGAATGAATCGAGCCATTGACCCAGATTGACCCCCGAACCGCCTGGCGACAAAAGTGTGTGCAGATGATCCGGCATCAGGCAGAAGCCATACAGGCGATATTCTCGCAGCTTGCTGCAGCACTCCACGCTGTCACAAACCAATCGAGCAAGTTCTCGTTCATGAAACGGCGCGCCCCGATCGGCACATATTGTGACGTGGATATTGGAATTACCATCGTATTTGCAACGATCCCATCGCACCGCCCGAGCACGCCCGAAGGTTCGCAAGTGTGAGAGTTGTCGGCGTTGTTTGCGATCCATCGGGCCTTCCAATCCTCCGTCCGCCGAGACGGCGGACGTTACGGTGTCAGTCCGCCGAGACGGCGGACGCTACGGTCTCAGTCCGCCGAGACGGCGGACGCTACGGTCGCCTTCTCGCCACATCACATGGCAGCGAAAAAAACCTCCGCGTATTCGCCGTCGCCAGCGCCGCGAATTCCTCAATGGAGATGCCCCGCTCGCGGGCAATGCACGCCGCCGTGTGCACGACGTTTGCCGGCTCGTTCGGCCTCATGCTCCGCACCGGCTCCGGCGACAGGTAGGGCGAATCCGTTTCCACCATGATCCGGTCGGCCGGCAACATTTTCGCAACTTCACGCAATTTCGCCGACTTCTTGAAGGTGACGACGCCTGTCAGCGAAAGCCAGTAGCCCGCCGCGAGAATCTCTTCCGCTTCGCGACGGGCGCCGGTGAAGCAGTGGAACACGACATTCACTAACAACGGAAACTCGTGTAGCGTGCGCATCACGTCATCGTGCGCTTCGCGGCAGTGAATCACGACCGGCTTTCTGACATCGGTCGCAATCTCAAGCTGACGCCGAAATACCGCCGCCTGCGACGCGCGATCGGAAAAGTCGTAGTGATAATCCAGCCCCATCTCCCCCAGCGCGTACACGTCCGGCTGCGCGACGACCGTCTTCAATTCCTCGTCCCAGCGCTTGCCGACTTTCTCCGCTTCGTGCGGATGAATCCCCGCGACGACGTGAACATTCGGCTTGCTGTCGCTCAGTTCCAACGCCCGCTTCGCATCGTCGAGGCCGGTGGCGATAGTGATGCATTCCAACACCCCAGCCTCCGCCGCTCGATGCAGCACGTCGTCAACGCGCTCGTACAGTCCCGCGGAGGTGAGATGACAATGTGAATCAATCAGCATAGAAGAAGTGTGGCACCGGCCAATAGCCGGTGCGAATAAAGTCTCCTTGTTTCCTTACTTGCACCACCAGCTCGGCCGAAAAGCATCGACCATATGCCGGATCTTCGCTTCCCCCTTCGACGGCATCACGACGCTCACAACGTCGAAGCGATAACCGCAATCGGGATTTCCATTCGCAGTCAGCCAGGCCTTCGTCGCCTTTTCGATCTGCCGCTGCTTCGAGACATTGACATGAATTTCAGGATCGGCCGCGGCATCGCTTGACAAGGTCTTCACCTCCACGAAAACAAGCTTGCTCTCGTGCTCACAGATGATGTCAATCTCGCCCAGCCCAGACGCATAGTTCCGAGCGATCACTCTGTAGCCTTGCGACTTCAAAAACTTCGCGGCGGCCTTCTCGCCCGCCTCTCCCACGCTTTTGCGAAAGAAACTCACGTGTTGACCCGGAAAACCCGGCTGGAACCCGAAGCATCCTATCGCGGCGGGTCAGGTGTAGAAACGCCCCCGCCTCGGCCGCTCCGGGGATCATTCAACGCCGCGCATGAAAAAACGCGGCGCTAGGCGCCGCGCTTGAGTATTCGTTCTCTCACTTCAAACCCCGCGGGCGTCAAACTCCCGCAGGTTCCGGCTCGCGGTGGGGCCGGTTCGCACGAACGGCCGTCGCATCCGCCGACGCCGTCTCCGTTCCGGCCTTGACCGTCTTGCGCTCACGCAGCCGGCGCGACTTGCCGACGCGATCGCGCAGGTAGTAGAGCTTGGCGCGGCGGGTCTTGCCCTTGCGCTGCACCTTGACGTGCGCCACGCGCGGCGATTGAAGCGGAAACACGCGTTCGACGCCCTCGTTGTTCACGATGCGGCGAACGGTGAACATCTCGCCGACGCCCGTCCCGCGCCGCGCGATCACCGTGCCGATGAAGGGCTGAATGCGCTCCTTCGTGCCTTCGATGATCCGCACGCCGACTTCGACCTCATCGCCGATCTCAAATTTGGGAAGTTCCGATTTCAGGTGAGCCGACTCGACGGCCAGAATGAATTTATTTCGCATGGCAGAAACTCCAACCGATTCCATCGGCGATCAGGATTTTTCGTCAGGACGCGGCGTTGCCAGCAAATCCGGCCGTCGCTCGCGCGTCCGTCGAAGCGCTTCGTCGCGACGCCACCCGCGAATCTTTGCGTGGTCGCCGCTCATCAGCACCTCGGGCACCGTCATGCCGCGATATTCTCGCGGCCGGGTGTACTGCGGATACTCCAGCAGCGCCGTCGCCGCTGGTTGCTTTATGCTTCCTTCGGAGACTTCGGCGCCCCAGTCGCCAAACGACTCCTCCGTCGCGGACGCCTCGTCACCCAGCGCCCCGGGCACCAGACGAACCACCGCGTCCACCAACACCAACGCCGCTGCTTCCCCCCCGGAAAGCACATAGTCGCCGATCGAAATCTCCCGTGGCTTCAAACCCGATCGAATTCGCTCGTCGAACCCTTCATAATGTCCCGCGATCAGCAGCAGCCGGGGAAGCTCGGACAGCTCCCGCACCAGCGCCTGCGTCAATCGCTCGCCCTGCGGCGTCAGCAGAATCCGCGTCGCCGGACGCGGGTCCATTTGCTCGACCGCCTCGACGCCGTCGAACACCGGCTGGCACATCAGCACCATGCCCGGGCCGCCGCCGAATGGCCGGTCGTCCACTTTCCTGTGCGAGTCACTGGTGAAATCGCGGAGATTATGACACGCGATCGTCACCAGTCCGCCGCGCCGGGCCCGGCCGAGGATGCTGCCGTCGAAAAACGGCTCGCACACTTCCGGGAACAGCGTCAACACGTCGACTCGCATGGATCGATACTCCGCCCGCGGCCCTCCTCGAGCCGGCGGATCCATCCATGCTTACGCGCGGGCCGCCGCGGCCTTTTTCGGGGCGGCTTTCCTGGGTGCGCGTTTCTTCACGGCCGGCTTCTTCCGGCCGGCGATGCCATGCTTGCCGAGTAGTGTCTCCACCGTCGGCGATATTTTCGCGCCGACCGAGAGCCAGTACTCGATGCGT
>DATMEE010000537.1:0-2832 GCA_035557035.1 Phycisphaerae bacterium | reverse complement strand
GCGTTCTGCAACGGAAAGCGCCCCGCCCCGGAATCCAAGTGGAATTCGCTGAATCTGAACCAGTGGTTCGATTAGAGTCGCCGGTTTGCAATTCGTCGCCGTTCTCGTGTAATTTCACGCATGAAGCATCGACTACTCTTCGGCGCTCTCTTCATCGCCACCTTGTTCGCGCTGATCTACGCCGACGCCTGGTGGGTCCAAAGCGACAACGCCGACCCTGCTCCGTCGTTCCTCAAAGCAATCGGCATCTGGCGCACATATGGCTTATTTGTCGCCATAATTCTCGTCGCGCTCGTTACGCTGGCCACGCGCGAAATGGTTGCATTGGTCCGCGCCGCCGGGCATGCACCTCTCGCAACCTGGCCAATCCTGATCAATGTTCTGCTCATACTCGTTCCCTTTGCCGTAGCCAACCGCCGTTTTGATTTCCACACCGTGGGAAGCCCCGATGGCGAATGGACGATGATGGTCTTTCTCATCGGCTTGTTCGGAACCTGCGTTGGCGTCGCAACGCGAAAGAGAACCGACGGTTCCATGAATGCCATCGCGGTGACTCTTCTTATTGTTATCTACGTCGGACTCCTCGCTTCCTTCATCATGCGCCTTCGCGTTTTCGCCGAGGATGCACTCCCCTGGCTCCTCCTCTACTTCATCGGAACCGTCAAAGCCTGCGACATTGGCGCCTATTTCACAGGCCGCGCCATCGGCCGCACCAAGCTCATCGAATGGCTCAGCCCCAAGAAGACCATCGAAGGCCTCGCCGGAGGCGTCGCCTTTTCCATCCTCGTCGCCGTGGGCGTGCCCATGATCGTCCGCGCCCTTGCCGAGCCAGGCTCCCAAACCGCCGGAATCTTTCCGACCCCCGGCCGCGCCGTCATCTTCGGCATCGCCATGGCCCTCGTCGGCCACGCCGGCGACCTCCTCGAATCGCTCTTCAAACGAGACGCCAAGGCCAAGGATTCCGCAGCCGCCATCCCCGCATTCGGCGGCGTTTTGGACATTATCGATTCGCCCTTATTAACCGCTCCACTGGCGTACTGGTTGCTGCTAAAATAGCCGCCGCCAGATTGCGCCGGCGCGCGATGGCGAAAGCGAGGGATCGATTGAAGCGACGGCACAGGAAGCCACCCCGGCCGGCGGTCTCGTTCCGCCTGCCCTTCAAACCAGGTCCGATTTACGCAAGGGAGCACGACATCTCAGAACTGACCATCACACTCGGCGGCGGGCACGACGAACACATGCAGTTGTACGGCCCGGGCGACAATCACCTGCGGATGATCCGCGAGGCCCTCGGCGTCCGCATCTTCGCCCGCGGGCCGAACCTCAAGCTCGCCGGGGACAGCAACGCCGTCGGCAAGGCGGCCGCCGTGTTCGAGGACTTGCAGGCCCGTCTCAAATCCAACGGCGACCTGACCGAGGATGACGTCACCGAGGCACTCGGCACGATCGGCGGCGATCCGTCCGAGTCGCAGGATTTCATCTCCGTCTTCCGGCGCAGCGCCGCGGTAAAGCCCCGCACCGAGGGGCAGAAAGAATACGTCCGCGCCATGCTGGAGAACGACCTCTGCATCTGCGTCGGCCCCGCCGGCACGGGAAAAACCTATCTCGCCGTCGCCGTCGCGATCGGCCTGCTAAAAGCGGGGAAAATCAAGCGCATCATTCTCGCCCGGCCGGCGGTCGAGGCTGGCGAAAAACTCGGCTATCTCCCCGGCGATCTGCAGGCCAAGGTCAATCCCTACCTGCGCCCCCTCTTCGACGCCATGCACGACATGATGGACTACGATCAGATCAAGCGCTTCGTCGCCAACGACGTGATCGAAGTCTGCCCGCTCGCCTACATGCGCGGCCGCACCCTCAACAACTCCGCGATCATCCTCGACGAAGCCCAGAACGCCACGCCGCAACAGACGCTGATGTTCCTCACCCGCCTGGGCCATCACAGCAAAATGATCATCACCGGCGACGAGAGCCAGTCCGACCTGGAAGGCCGCCAGCGCAGCGGCCTGTCCGACGCGGCCAGGCGCCTGTCCGGCGTCGAAGGCATCGCGGTGATCCGCCTGTCGAACACGGACATCGTGCGTCACCGGCTTGTCACCCGAATCGTCCAGGCCTACAACATGGACGTCCCGCCCGGCGCGCCGATTGAGTGACGCGACAGATGAATATCGCGTCATCCTGAGGAGCAGCAGCGACGAAGGATCTCGCTTGAGCGCGCGGAGCCTCGAATTGCAACGCGCATCGCACGCCGGCTGCAAGATTCTTCACTTCGTTCAGAATGACGGCGTCGATTTGCGCCGTGTTGGAATGGGAAAACTACAGCCGCCGCGTGATCCGGCCGCGGGCAAGGTCGTACGGACTCAGCTCCACGCGAACCCGATCGCCGGGGAGAATGCGAATGAAATTCTTTCGCAGGCGGCCCGAAATGTGCCCCAATACCTGATGCTTCTTCCCTTCGTGCTCAAACTCCAGCCGAAACATCGTGTTCGGCAACGCCTGAACGACATCGGCTTCGACCTCAATTGCGTCTGTACTGGCCATACGGTACTTGTACCATTCTCCTCTCTGCGGACGGGCGGACGCGCGCAAACGCGGAATTCCCGACCGAATCGATTTCGACTCGAAGGCTGGGCCTATCGGCCGAGACAGTGTGAAGCCGCTTGTTCTCAAACGATGAGACATCAGGCTGCGACTGCTCTGAGACCTGCTATTCTAAGCAGGTGACATGATCGCAACAAGATGCGCGTTCATGACCTCACGACAGGTCATGCGTTTTGACAGGCGACCTGCAGGCCGCTATCGTTTCGACGGTTCGTCCTATCTTCTGACGCTGAC
>DATMEE010000536.1:0-10748 GCA_035557035.1 Phycisphaerae bacterium | reverse complement strand
CCCTGGGCTTCGAGGTTGTAGAGCAGGGGGTAGAGCGTGCTCTGGCCCAGTTTCAAAACGCCGTCGGACTGGTTGGAAATCTCCTTGACCAGTTCGTAACCGTACATGGCCCGCTGGCGGAGCATTTTCAAAACCGCCATCGGCAGGACGCCTTTGAGGAGTTCTCTTTCAAATTGCATTTCAATCTCCAATAGTATGCAATACATAGTATGCCATGCATATTGCAGGAAGTCAAATAATGCGGCTAGAATTCCTCTAATTTTCAGGAATTGGCTTGTGTCAACGCGCATCCATGCTAATATCCGGATATATGGATATTAAGGAATCCCGGCTCGATTACTCTGCCTCGGACCCCGCCGAAGTGTTTCGCGTGCTCGGAGACGAGACCCGTCTCGCGGTCATGCAACTGCTCATCATTGAAGAGCTCAACGTCGGCGAACTGGTTGAGATTCTCGGCCTGCCCCAATCCACCGTCTCTCGACATCTGAAGGCGCTTCGCGAAGTGAATCTGCTGCGCGATCGGCGTGTCGGGGCGACGGCACTCTATTCCGTCGCAAAGGCCGCTACATCGAATCACGCGAACGGGAGCAACGAAGAACACCTGCCTGACATTCTGACGCACTGGCTCAAAGCCAAACCGCTGGCCGCCGCCCTTCGCCAGCGTATGAACCGGGTCCTGTCACAACGCCGCACCGATTCGCACGGCTTCTTCAATCGCCTCGGCCGCCGATGGGACGAGCTTCGCACCGAGGCCTTCGGTTCGTCGTTCGCGCTGGAGGCATTCTTGACATTGCTTCCGCGCGAATGGACCGTGGCTGACCTCGGCACGGGCACCGGCTACCTCCTCGCGCCGCTGGCCTCGCGATTCCAGCAAGTGATCGCGGTCGAGCCGGCCGAAGGCATGATGGAATGGGCGCGGCGTCGCATCGCGCAGGCGAAGCTGACCAACGTCGATCTGCGAGCCGGCGATTTGACTCGGCTGCCGATCGAGGACGCTGCGGTCGATCTCGCCGTCGCGATGTTGGTGCTGCATCACGTCGCCGACGTCGACGAAGCGCTGCGCGAGATGATGCGCGCCACTCGGCCCGGCGGCCGCATTCTGATCGTCGAGCAAACAGCGCACGAGAACCAGGCTTTTTATGATCGCATGCAGGATCGCTGGTGGGGATTCGACGCCGACGATTTGGGGCGGCGCCTCGCGGCGGCCGGCTGCGATCAGGTCGAATCGCATCGATTAATAACGGCGGGCACCGTCGAGGGCTCCCTCGACGCGCCGCCGCTCTTCGTATTGACAGGCATTCGTCCGATCCATTGAACTCGGGCGAATTTGAATTAGAACAAAAGACCTTTCGACTCATGGAGAATTCTCAGATGACGACGACGATGACGACAATGACGCCTACGACGATGATCGCACAGGACTACAAAGTTGCCGACCTCTCTCTTGCCGAGTTCGGCCGCAAGGAGATCGTGCTCGCCGAGCACGAAATGCCGGGCCTCATGGCGATCCGCAAGGAATACGCCGGCAAAAAGCCCCTCGCGGGCGCCCGCATCAGCGGCTCGCTGCACATGACCATTCAGACCGCCGTGCTCATCGAGACGCTCGTCGATCTCGGCGCCGAAGTCCGCTGGGCGAGCTGCAACATTTTCTCGACACAGGACCATGCGGCGGCCGCGGTCGTCGTGGGTCGCGGCGGCACGCCGGAAAAACCGAAGGGCACGCCGGTCTTCGCCTGGAAGGGCGAATCGCTTGAGGAATACTGGTGGTGTACGTTGCAGATGCTCACCTGGCCCGACGCCGAGGGGCCGAACATGATCCTCGACGACGGCGGCGACGCGACGCTGTTCGTTCACAAGGCGTCGGAGTTCGAGGCCTCGGGCAAGATTCCCGCGTTCAACCCTTCGAGCGATCCCGAAGAGTGGGGGACCATTCTCGAATTCATCCGCTCCGAGCTGAAGGAATTCCCCGACAAGTGGTCGCGCATCGCCGAAGGTGTCAAGGGCGTGACCGAAGAGACCACCACCGGCGTCCATCGCCTCTACCAGATGCAGGAGAGCGGCAAGCTGCTTTTCCCCGCGATTAACGTCAACGACAGCGTCACCAAGAGCAAGTTCGACAATATTTACGGCTGCCGCCACTCCCTCATCGACGGCATCAACCGCGCCACCGACGTCATGATCGGCGGCAAGACCGCGGTCGTGGCCGGATTCGGCGAAGTCGGCAAGGGCTGCGCCCAGGCCCTTCGCGGCCAGGGGTGCCGAGTGATCGTCACCGAGATCGACCCTATCTGCGCTCTGCAGGCCGCAATGGAGGGCTACCAGGTCGCCACCCTCGAGGACGCGCTCGAAACCGCCGACATCTTCATCACCTCCACCGGCAACTGCGACGTCATCACCGCCGACCACATGAATCGCATGAAGGCCGGCGCCATCGTCGGCAACATCGGCCACTTCGACAACGAGATCGACATGGCCGGCCTGAAGAAGGTGCCGGGCGTCCGCCGCGAGAACATCAAGCCGCAGGTGGACAAGTGGATTTTCTCCGACGGCCGATGGATTCTCGTTCTGGCGGAGGGGCGGCTGCTCAACCTGGGCTGCGCCACGGGCCATCCGAGCTTTGTGATGAGCAGCAGCTTCACCAATCAGGTGATCGCCCAGATCGAGTTGTTTCAGAACCCGGACAACTATGAGAACAAGGTGTATATCCTGCCGAAGCACCTCGACGAGAAAGTGGCCCGGCTGCACCTCGACCAGCTCGGCGTGAAGCTCACCAAGCTGACCAAGAAGCAGGCGGACTATCTCGGAATGCCGATCGACGGCCCGTACAAGTCCGAACACTACCGCTACTAGCGAATGCCCGTCACCCTGAGGAGCAGCAGCGACGAAGGGTCTTGCCTCATGGGAGACGATTCTGTTTCGCAGAGGACCACGCTTCGGAGTCAAGATTCTTCGCTTCGCTCAGAATGACGGAGTAAAGGATTGTGCTCTAGCGGCAGCGAAAGACAGAGCCCCGATCGCTACGGTCGCGGCTCTGTTTCCTCGCGCTCGCGCAAATAATCGTCGCGAATCTCCCGGAAATTCGGCTCGCACTCCTTGAGAGGCCGCCCATGCGCCGCGCCCGGCTTCGCGCCGTCGCGCAGCACGAGAATCAGGTCAGACGCCACCGCCGGGCTATGCGTGAAATAGGAATGGCCAAACACGTCCGACGCTACCCGCGCGGCCACGAAGGTCATCGGCTCCCGGCTGATGATCTCCTTCATCTCTGGGTCCAGCGTCGTGGGCTGGAGCGACCCCAGGCGCAGCACGCCGAGTGTCAGATAGTTGGCAGCCGCCAGCGCCAGGTCCGTGGGCGAGGTGTAAACCGTGAACTGCTCGGGCAGGTAGGCAAGCTGCTCACCCGAGAGCCGCTGTCGCACCACGTCCACGTCGAGATCCGGCGCGGCCAGTACCACGTTGCCGAGCTTCAGGGCCTCGCGGGCCGACTTCTCGGCGTGCATGTGTTCGATGCGCAGGTCGCACAGCGCCTCGGTCACCACCGCGGTGCCGCGGCTGTGGCCCAGAATGTGAACCTTTCCAATCGCCTCGCACTGACCCAGCGCACGCAGCAACTGCTTCAGGTGAAAGACGGTGAATTCGCTTGAGACGTTGTCGTAATTGTAGCCCTTGGTGCTCAGCGCCCGCCCGGACGGCCAGGTGTAGCAGATCGCGACGCCCTGGCGTCCCATGAAGTGCCAAAGCTCCGCCGAGCTGAACACCGACTCCTGGAACGTGTTGTTGAATCCGTGAACGTAAACGACAACGTCTTTCCAGTCCGTCTGCGCGAGCCGCTTGTGCAGCTCCTGGTGCAGTTTTGCCGTGGCTTCCTTTTCCTGCAACAGGATCTTCGGGTCTTCGACCAGCCTGGAATCGCTCTCGACAAGGGGGTAGGGCACTTCCGGGAAACGCCCGGTTTCCCGCACCTGCCGCACGGTCAGCGGCAGCCCGCGGCGCGATCGGCTGCGGCTGGCCCGCACCAACTCGCTCCACGTCGTCCCGCGCCCGATTTCCACCACGCACGAGCCGAACCCCAGCGAATGCGACCGGCCATACTTGTACACCGGCCCAGCCGCGTTGTGCCCGTCGATTTTTCGGTCGGTGACGTAGAGCACGTCGACGGTATTGGTGCGTAGGGCCGCGGGCACTCGGTCGAACGCGTCGTCCCGCGAATGCATGTACAGATTCGGGGTGGGCATCAACTGCCGGCCGCAACCGGCGACGGCGAAGGCGAGTATCCACGCTGTTAAGGCAGAAGGTTTTTGGACAGGATGCATCAAGGGGTATACTCGCGAATTTCTGCCTCGCAAGTCGACATGGGGCGATCCTCTTCGAGATTGAAGCTGGAGGCAATTCTCGATCCACGAGTGTTGACCTGCCCGTCAATCGCAAGAAGGTGGTTCCACTCATGAAGCGTTTCACGCGGGATTGAAGGTTGGTGCAAGCATCCACGACTGGTTTGCATTCGTCTATGCCTTGTGCGACGCGGCCCGCTGAATCAACGCCTTTGGCTTTTGTTCACGGGCTAGCAGCGCTTTTAGTGACGTTCCCCCCTTCAACCCGCGCCATCCATGTCGCAGCGCCGCGTCAACCGCGATCCACTTCTCGTCCGGTGCATCGAATACCTTGCCAGAATATCGATCGGGCCAGCGGCCGTTGCGGCGATGAAATGCACGCGCCCATAACAGGATACTTCGCAGGTTCAGGGGACCCATTCTACGCATCGCCGCTTCGCCGCGGATGTCGGCGACAAACTGTGCAAGTGTTTTCCGGGTGCGCAACCCGCGGTTTCCCCTCGACATCGCATAATCCACGGTGTTCCAGGTATCGCCATCGCTGCCCGGAATTTGTTCGGATCGCGCCTGCGGCCATCGTCCGGTGCGCTCAAAATGCCTTTGCACCCATTGGCGAACGCGCCCGAGGTCCAGTTTGGGAGAGCGAAACTTGCTGCGCTTTCCCCGGCGTTTCACCAATAGCTCATCCAGCGTCCATTTTTCCCGTAAGCCCCGCCGATTGCCGCTGCCCCGCAGTGCATTGACCACCGACTTCCACGACTCGCCACCTGATCCCGGAATAGGGCCGGCGCCTTCATGCGGCCAACGCCCGGCCCGCTTGAAGTACTCATCCGCCCAACGGAGGATCGACTCGATCGTCAGTGGAGGCAGAGCGCAATAATTTCTCACCCCCGCGCGAAGCGCCAGCAACCGGGCGATCGACGATCCTTTGCGCAGGCCGCGGGTTCCGACGCGAAGCGAACGATCGACAGCCGCCCAAGTGCGCCGCACCTCCCCATGGACGGGGCCTGACACGACTGTCGGCCAGGCGCCGGTCCGTTGGTGGTGCGCCCTGGCCCAGTCGAGAATCATATCTTCGCTCAGATTTCCGACCGCGTTCAAGGCGCGATAAGGCAACCGAATCTGGAATCGACCAGCCCGGAAGGTGCCGGAGCTTCGCCCAAACTCCTGCGTCAGGAAGTCAACAAGGCCGCGGTGTCTGGTCAGGCCTCGCGCGCGAGATTTTAACGCGTAGTCAATTCCCGCCCATTTTTCGCCACCGGAACCCGGAATGGCGCCGGACTTATTTGAGGGCCAGCGTCCCGTGCGGGCCAGGTAATCGCCGACGAATTCGAGGACCTGAGGGTAGGTCAGTTTCGGCAGGACGCCTTGGCGACGGACGCCCCGGCGCTCCGCGAAGATCTGGGCCAGCGATTGGCGCGCCAACCCGCGGCCGCCGTGAATGCATGCCTTCCTTATGGCATCCCACGATTCCCCGCCCGTTCCGGGAATGACCCCGGACGACGTGCTCGGCCATCGCCCAGTGCGCGCATGGTGGGAATCGGCCCAGTCCAGCACCTGTTTCAGCGTCAGCTTCGGTAACTGGCTTTTCAGCCGCTTTTTCCGTCCAGTCTCGTAGAGTAAGCGTGGGAGCGATTTGTGGCCGTGGAGCCCACGGGTGAAAGTATTCAAGGCAGCGTTGACGGCGCCCCACGTCTCGTGCCCCGATTCGATGATGAGGCCGGACTCGGGTTGCGGCCATTCACCCGTCCGTCTGAAGTGCGCGTCGGCCCATCGAAGTACCTGGGCAATGCTCAACTTGGGCAGATCGAGATGATTGCGCCGATTTCGCTCTCGGGCGAGCAAGCGAGCGAGGCTATCACCGCCGGCAAACCCGCGAGCGCCGCCGTTCAATGCCGAGTTTATGGCACTCCAGCGTTCGCCCGGGGACTCAGGAATGAGTCCCGAACCGGAGGACGGCCATTCGCCTGTGCGCTGATGGTGCGCATCGGCCCATCTGAGAACCAGCCGCACGTTGAGCCGCGGCAGGTCGAGATGGTTGCGGCGCTTTCTTTCCCGCGCGAGCATGCGCGCAAGAGAATCGCCGCCGGGAAGGCCCCGCGCGCCCACGCGCAGGTCGTGGTCCAGCGTCGGCCAGTTCTCTCGCGGAGATTCGGGAACGATCCCCGATCGAGTCGTCGGCCACCTGCCGGTTCGCTTAAAATGCGCGTCGGCCCACTTCAGGATCAATGGCGCGCTGAGCCGCGGAAGATCGAGTCGATTGGGCCGATGTCTTTCACGTGCCAGCAGACGCGGAAGCGAATCGCCCCCAGGAAGTCCCCGCACGCCCACGCGCAACGCCGAGTCGACAGCCTGCCAACTTGTCCCAGTGGACTCGCGAATTTTTCCGGAACGAGCGATCGGCCATTTTCCGGTTCGCCTGAAATGCGCATCAGCCCAAGCGAGGATTTGTTGGTGCGTGAGGGACGGTGGACGGATCTTGATTTGGGAATTCGCAACGACTCGGGGCATCTTGGAAAACATCAAAACGCCCAAAAGGCAAAAAGTCAAAAAAGAGAAGCGAAACCGCGATTCGGCGACGTCGCTAAACGCCGTCGTCCGGGGGCCGTGCCTGGCGTCGCCGCGCATTGCGGCCCTAGACAATCGACGGTGAACGGCTATAAATAATTGCCTGACAATCCATTCCCCGATAGCTCAACGGTAGAGCGGCCGGCTGTTAACCGGTAGGTTGTAGGTTCGAATCCTACTCGGGGAGGTGACCCCAATTTATGCACCGCCGTCCGTTCAGGTCACAACAATGCCGCGTCATTGCGCGAGGGTTGCGCAATCCTTGAGAAGCTTTCGCTTAAATCATCGCACGGCCCAGCGTAACTTTGCGGCCGTGCTGCGCGGATTGGCGTGCCGTTCGGCCGGCGCCGCGCGCACCGGTTCCTCGGCGATCTCCGTGTAAACGCCGTCGCGCCGACCGTCGCGCAGGGCATGTTTCACCCTTCGATCCTCACCGCTGTGGAAGGAGAGAATTCCGAGGCGGCCGCCCGGCCGGAGGCAATGGGGCGCGATGCGGAGGAGCTGGTCGAGCCCCTGCAGCTCGTCGTTTACGAGTATCCGAAGCGTCTGAAACGTCCGCGCCGCGGGATGAAGTCCGGAGTCGGCCGGACTCACGGCATTCCGCCAGTTTTTTCGCGTCAGGCCCTTGGCCCCGAGCACTACGTCGACCAGTTCGGGTGTCCGCGTGATCGGCCGCGCGGATCGGTGCTGCATGATCGCCTCTGCAATCTGTTCGTGATCCGGCTCGTCAGCCAGTTCGAGCAGTGCGGTCGCCAGTTCTTCTCGCGCGATGTCGCGAAGGATGTCGGCAGCGGTGCGCGGCCGTCGAGGGTCCATCCGCATGTCGAGCGGTCCGTCATGTTTGTACGAGAAACCGCGAGCGGGATTATCGATCTGCATGCTGCTGACACCGAGGTCGGCGAACATAATGTCCACGCCCGCGATCCTGTTGGCCGCGAGGAGCTTCGGCAGGCCCGCGAAATGACTGTTGTGCAGGTGTAGTCTGGCGGGATCGACGGCTTGGGCGAGCCGCTCGCCGGTCGCCGCCACTTGCGGGCCATCGAGATCGAGACCGATCAGCACTCCGTCGGGCGCGGTGGATTTGAGAAAGGCCAGGGCGTGGCCTCCGTATCCGAGCGTAAGATCAGCCACGATTTCGCCGGGCGCCGGGCGGAGGGCGGCGAGAACTTCCGTGACCATAATGGGAATATGCGTGCCGGCCGGCGTCTGGCCGCGGGCCCGAACGTGATCCTCGATGTCGGGGTATTTGGCGGAGTTTTGCTCTTTGTATCGTTCGTCGAAGCGGCGCGGATGCGTGCCCGAGTAGCGAAGTCGGCGTCGGTGCGGCAAAGGGTCGGGTCCCGAATCTGGGGGTGAGCCGGACATTCGTGGAATAATAGTCAAACCTGGGAGCCGTGGGGCCTTTGGTGTCGAACGAATATCAACACTCACAAAAATCCGCCAAGTACCAATTTTTTGCTGGTTGTCGAAATTTGTCCGGTCTCTCGTCGAAATGGCGCCTGTCGTCCTGTTGGGAGTTTTGATGAAGCCTCCCACCCGGCGGGAGCCAAGGCAGAAGCCCCGTTGCGAAATGACTTCTGTCCCAAATGATTTTTCGCACTGGAGAAAGAGATGACTCGAAATGGATCGAACTGTCGGTATAGGATCACCATCTGCCTGGCAGCCGTGTTCGCAACGGCCGGAGCGGATTGCGAGCAGGGCCCGTCGAATACGAACGGGAACAACAACTCAAATTCGAACGGGAATAACAACTCCAACAACAATTCTTCCACCAGCGGCGGCGTGGTGGTGACCGACTTCGGCGTTCAGAAGGAGGGGATGGTCGCGGTGGGCGACGGCATCATCGCCTTCGCCTCGACCGGGCGAGGGCTGGAGGTGTCGTGGATGGAACCGGGGGCTGATTCCGCGACCGCCATTGACGGCGACCTCCGTGAGGGCGCGGTGTACTGCGCGGGCAAGAAAGTGATCGGCGTGCAAGCTGACACCATCAATGCCGTCGTGGTCCACGATACGACCAACGGCACGTCCACAGTCGTCCCCGAAACGGACGTATGGGATATCGCGCCCGGGGCGAACCTCGAGAACAACGACGTCGCGGTCGACGGCCATCTCGTCGCGATCCTGCATCGCGGCGACCTGGGCAAGGAGCTGAAGTTGATTGACGTGTCCGGCGACGATCCGGTCGTCACCGCGTTCACGTTTGGCCTGACCAACGCGGTCAGCGTCGATGTGAATGCCGACGAGGGGCAAATCATGGTCATGGAGGATAATGACTTTATCACGGTCTTCCCGGCGGATGGCGCGGCCGACGTGACGCCGTTCCGTTATGACGTGGCGACGGACGCGGGCATCCCGATCGCCTATTCGCCCAAGCCCCAGATCGGCGGCGGCATCGTGATCTTCCAGGAGCTCAATGCGGACAACGCATGGGTGCTGAACCTCACCACCGGCGTATCGACCCAGTTGTCGGAGAATCCGGCGTCGAACAATGGCTCGACGAATCTGGAAGCCCGCGCCGGATTCTTCGCGTACTTCCTCAACCGCGATCCCTCGGACAACGATTCCGCCCAAGGCTCACGGCTGGCCATCGGGGCGGCGGGCGATCTGGACAACATCGTCTTCGACGACGGCGCCGACATCGGGGACGGGGCCATGCGGGGGTTCGGCTTCTCCGTCGCAATCACGCCCGGCGGCACGGCTACGTTCCTGGCGGGTCGGTTCGGCGGGTCCTCGGGCGGTGGCAACAACCAGCCCTCCTTCCTGCAATGGACGGACAGCGAGAGCATGGAGCTCCTGCGCGACACCAACGGAAACAGCGTGATCGCGGCCGACGTGGTCTGCACCGATGCCCTGGCGGCCTTCAAGGTGCCGGGGGACGGCAATGTTTCCACCGCCCTCGGCTATTTCGTGCCTTGACGCCTGATTGAGGGGAAGGACTGGATCGAAGCGGCCAAATGCGGCGGATGCCCATTTGGCCGCTTCGCCGTTTCGGTAGCGTCCGAGGGCCATTTTGTGCCAAACCCAAGATTTTTTCGATTTTTTTGTCCGGTCGTTTGGGCCCCCGTCGCACTATCTCGTGTATTGAGGGATTGACGATTGGACCGTCGATCTGACCCGAACGTCAAGACATGGAGCAAGGCACGATGAACTCCTCGCTGATCCTGGTAAATGGCGACACCTTTGAACTCACTGCCGGAAACGTGGGCCGGTTCTCCACAACCCCGTCGCCCATCTCCGTAAACGCGCGCAACACGCCCGGGGATCGTGAGTCGTTTTTCTGCATCAGCCACCCCGGCCATTATCAACTCGCGGGCGACGTGGTTGGCGTAACCGGGAAGCACGGGATCAAGATCGCCTGCTCCGGCGTGACGCTTGATCTGGGACAGTCCCGTTTGGTCGGGGCGCCCGAGTCGCTCGATGGCATCCATGCCGGCCGCTCGACCATCCGCAACGTGACGATCCGTGACGGCACGGTTCTTCGCTGGGGCGGCCACGGCGTCTATCTTGTTGGCGAAGGTCATCGCGTCGAGCAGTTGCGGGCGGTTCACAACGGGCAACACGGGGTATTCGTCGAATCGGGCGCGGTTTCGGATTGTGTGTGCTCGATGAACAGGAATAACGGCGTGCTGGCCCTCGCCGCCTCGTGTGTCGCCGGATGCACGGCAAACTCGAATGGCGGTTATGGTGTTTCTGTCGCCGGTGACAGCAGCCTGTCGAAGTGCACCGCGGCGGGCAATCACGCGGGTTTCCACGTGGTCCGATCCTCCGCCGTCGAATGTTTTGCGGTCCGCAACCAGTTCCACGGGTTTGTGACCAGCCGCGCAGACCTGACCGGCTGCATCGCGTCGTTCA
>DATMEE010000535.1:0-4004 GCA_035557035.1 Phycisphaerae bacterium | reverse complement strand
GCCGGCTGGTTGGCGTCGATCAGACCGTCGTTGACCAAAGTGCGGAGGTCCAGGGCAATCAAGCCGCCGCCACGGATGGTGTGATCGGCGCCGTTGGTCAGGATGCCCGCCGCGCCGAATTGATGCACGATCTGGTTGGTGGCATTGTTGGACATGACGATGGCGCCGGTTTTTTTTCCGCGAACGCGGAAATTCTTTCGATTTGCTGACTCTTCCCTCGCCCCGGAAGGTAGCTGATGGTAGCTGTGGTGTGCGTATACGCGCGAGCAGGTAGAGTGAGCACCCCGCCATTTCCCGGATCCTTTTAGACAAATACGGCGGGTTGACAGGCCGACCTTCTAAAGCTGGGTTCAATTCAGCAACGCCTCGAGGAACGGCTGCACGTCGCCGGCGTCGAGACCAAATTGTCGCGGCTACTAGCTAGCTAGATCGAGACGCGGCAACTCCCCGGGTCGATGGCGATTCGGCCCATTCAGGGTTCGCCGGAAAGGATTTCCCCGAGGAGTGGGTGCGAGAATGGATTCTCGCACCCGCGGCGGGGCAAAATCCGATCATCGCGAACCCATCCCAACGGGATGGGCCACCCTGCGTTCGCAGCGATTCTTTCGCCCCGGCCGGGGCTGGGATTTCACGCCTTCGTTTTCCCACGGCGCACGCCGTGGGCTTTACTTCGCCGCCGCTGCCGCGGCTGATTCGGTCAAAGCGGCTCCTGCGCGGCACGGTCATGGCACCTGCGATTGCTCCGAGTCGGGCTGGGGCTCCGGTGAGCGCTCGCTCAAGTCCGGAATGTTCGGCGTGCTGAAGGGCGCGCCGCTGTCGAGGGCCATGGTGGCATGGGCCGTCACGCCGCCGGCGGACTGCTCCTGCAGCGCGGCGTTTTCCGCGACGAAGGCCGATTCCGGCGGGACGCCCATCGCCTCGGAGATGCGCATTTCCGACGACTCCTGCTCGATCGGCGTGCCGAGGTGGGCCAGCACCATCTCCTGGTAGGGCTTGAACGCGGTGCCGGCCGGGATCAGGTGGCCCAGGATCACGTTCTCCTTCAACCCGTGCAGGCGATCGACGGCGCTGCTCAGGGCCGCCTCGGTCAAGACCTTGGTCGTCTCCTGGAAGCTCGCGGCCGAGATGAACGACTCGCTCTGCAGCGCCGCCTTGGTGATGCCGAGCAGGAGCGTCGAAGCCGTGGCCGGCTTGGGACGGCGGCCCTTGGCCGGGGCCTTGCCAGCATCTTCGAGGGCCTCGTTGGCGGTGTTGAGCTCTTCCTGGGAGACGACCTGATTCTCTTTGAACTGGGAATCGCCGGGGTCGGCGATCTTTCGACTTTTCGCCAGCCGTTGATTGGTGGACTGGAAGCGGAAGCGGTCGGCAATTTCGCCCGGCAGCAGATCGGTATCGCCGGGATGGTCGACCTTCACCTTGCGCAGCATCTGCGAGAGGATCACCTCGATGTGCTTGTCGTTGATGCTCACGTTCTGCGAGCGATAGACCGACTGCACTTCGTTGATCAAATAACTGTGCAGCGCGTCCTCTCCCTTGATGGCGAGGATGTCGTGCGGCACGAGCGGCCCGTCACAGAGCGGATCGCCCGCATCGACGTGATCGCCGGCGTGAACGAGCAGGTGCTTGTCCTGCGGGACGTGGTGCTCGCGCGGCTCGAGGTCCTTGCTGGCGGGGTGGATGATGATGGTCATCTTTCCGCGGCGCTTGTCGCTGCGGATTTCGATCGTTCCGGAAATTTCGGCCATGACGGCCGGTTCCTTCGGCTTGCGCGCCTCGAACAACTCCGTCACGCGGGGAAGGCCGCCGGTAATGTCCTGCGTACCCGACAGCTCGCGCGGGCGGCGGGCAAGGAGCCAACCGGCCGAAACGACCTGGCCTTCGGTGACTTCAATGCGCGCCTTGGCGGGCAAATAGTGGTATTCGAGAATTTTCCCATTGGCGTCTTCAATGATGACCTGCGGGTTCTTGTCGCCGCGGTGCTCGACCACAACGAGCTTGGTCGAGCCTTTCGCCTCCGTGTCGCCCCGGACGGTTTCGCCCTCGACGACGTCCTGGAACCGGATGGTGCCCGCCGCTTCAGCCAAAATAGGCGTAAAGTGCGGTTCCCATGTGGTAAGAACGACGCGGCGTTCGACCTGCTGCCCCTCTCGGACCAACACCCGCGCGCCGTATGGAACCTTGTAGCGCTCGAGCTCACGACCCTTGTCGTCATTGATCGCCAATTCGCCATTGCGCTTGAGAACGACCAGAAACTTTTCCTTCGTTTCAGGATCTGCGAACTCGACGGCGTTCAGATTGTGGAACTTCACAAAACCCGCGTTCGAGGACTTGATTTCACTTTCGATGACCGCACGGCTCGCGACACCGCCCGTGTGGAAGGTGCGCATCGTCAACTGCGTGCCCGGCTCGCCGATCGACTGAGCCGCGATAATGCCGACCGCCATGCCCCGTTCGACGAGCTGCCCCATCGCCAGGTCCATGCCGTAGCAACGGGCGCAGACACCGGCAGGCGCCTCGCACGTCAGCGGACTGCGCACGCGAAATCGCTCCATCCCCAGTCCGCCTTCGAGGTGCGGGCTTTCGATGCGCCGCGCGATTTCGGTGGTGATGATTTCGCTTTCCTTGACAACGATTTCGTCCGTGACGGGATGACGAATCGTATCGCGGGCGACCCGGCCGATGATCGACTCGGACAGCGAAATGTCGACCTCCTCACCCTTGTACTGCACGCCCTTGATGACGCCCTTGATCGTGCCGCAGTCGTTGCGGCTGATGATGAGGTTCTGGGCGACGTCGGCGAGTTTGCGGGTGAGATAGCCGGAATCTGCGGTCTTGAGGGCCGTGTCCGCCAATCCCTTGCGCGCCCCGTGCGTCGAACTGAAATACTCAAGCACCGAGAGGCCTTCGCGGAAGTTCGCCTTGATGGGGGTCTCGATGATCTCGCCGCTGGGCTTGGCCATGAGGGCGCGCATGCCGGCCAACTGGCGAATCTGATCGACGCTGCCGCGGGCGCCCGAATCGGACATGAGATAGATCGGATTCAGGTAGCGCTTGGCGCCCTCGTCGCCGGCGTGGGCATAACGGTAATCCGGCGTGCGGTAGTCGTTCTTGAACTCCGCCATCATGGCTTCGGTGACTTCCTCACGCACGTGAACCCAGATGTCGATCAGGGCGTTGTAGCGCTCCAGGTCGGTGATGGCGCCCTGCTGATATGCCTTGACGATGCGATCCACCTTCTTCTGCGCGGCGTCGATGATCCCCTTCTTCTTCTCGGGGATGCGCATGTCCGCCAGCCCGAATGAAAGTCCCGCCAGCGTGCTGCGCTTGAACCCGAGGTCCTTGATGTTATCGAGAAGACTGATGGTCTCGGGGCGGCCGAGCAGCGCGTAGCAATCGGCAATGACGCGGCCGGAGCCCTTCGAGCTGAGCGGGCAGTTGAAGTACGGCATCTTGCGATTGAGGATGTCGTTGAAAATCAGACGGCCGACGGTGGTGACGATGACCTTGTTTTCCGGCATCGGCTTGGACAGCTCTTTGAAGTGGTCGACGATGCGCTCGCGATCGACGCGCACGCGAACGCGCTCGTGAATGCTGACTTTGCCCAGATCGTGCGCGAGCATCGCTTCGACCGCCGAAGAAAACGTATGCTTTGGTTCCTCCGGCTTGTCGAACGGGTGATGCTCGCACGTCAGGTAAAAGATGCCCATGACGATGTCCTGGCTGGGGGACATGATGGGCGAGCCGCTCGCGGGGCTGAAGATGTTGTTGGTCGCAAGCATGAGCACATGAGCTTCGGTCTGAGCCTCGATGGAAAGCGGCAAGTGCACAGCCATCTGGTCGCCGTCGAAGTCGGCGTTGAAGCCCTTGCAGACGAGCGGGTGGATGCGGATGGCGTTGCCTTCGACCAGCACCGGCTCGAAGGCCTGAATGCCCATTCGGTGCAGCGTCGGTGCGCGGTTCAGCAGCACGGGATGCTGGTGAATCACTTCTTCGAGGATGTCCCA
>DATMEE010000534.1:0-3170 GCA_035557035.1 Phycisphaerae bacterium | reverse complement strand
ATCACCGTTCTGGTGGCGGTGCTTGCGGCGGCGAACACGATGAGCATGAATTTTCGCGATCGCATCAACGAAGTCGCCACGCTCAAATCTCTCGGCTTCGGCGGCGGTTTTGCGTTCACGCTGATTCAGACCGAGAGCCTGCTGCTTTGCGCGATCGGCGGTCTGGTCGGCTCGCTCGGGCCGTTTATCGCATTCAGTTACACGCCGCTGAAGAACTGGACCATTCCGTTCATTCAGACGCTTCAGATCATGCCGTCGACCTGCGCGAAGGCGATGGCGATCGCCCTGTGCATCGGCGTCGTCGCGGCGCTGTGGCCGGGCTGGCTCGCGTTCCGAATGAAAGTGGTTTCGTCGCTGCGCGATCTGGGATAACGCATGACTTTGCCCGTCAGCTACAACTGGCGAAACCTTTTCGTGCGCAAGCTCAGCACCGCGCTCACCTTTCTGGTGGTGGCGGTCGTGGTGGGGGT
The DNA here is from genome assembly GCA_035557035.1 of Phycisphaerae bacterium. Classification (GTDB taxonomy): domain Bacteria; phylum Planctomycetota; class Phycisphaerae; order UBA1845; family UTPLA1; genus JADJRI01. The sequence continues at coordinate 2,700 of DATMEE010000534.1, read as the reverse complement.
ATTGGCCATTTTGCTGTCGTTCGCGGAGGGCATCCGCATGTCGCTGCGGGCGAGCGGCTCGCCGCGCAACATCATGGTCCTGAAGACCGGGGCGACTGCCGAGAGCACCAGCATCGTCAACCCAGAGGAAGCCGGGCGCCTCGTGCAGGCGCCGGGGATCGCCAAAGGCGCCGATGGGGCGCCGCTCATCAGTCCGGAACTTTGCGTCCAGACCAGCATTCCGCGCCGCGGTCCCGAGGGAACGCCGGCCAATGTCGCGGTGCGCGGCATCGATCCGATCGCATGGCAGGTGCATCAGGAAGTAAGCCTGATTCAAGGCGAGCGCTTTAACGAAGGGGCGACCGAGATCATCGTCGGGAAGGCAGCAGCCGAGCGCTATGCAAACCTGCAAATCGGGGAGTCCATCGAGTTGGGACGCACGTCCAGCCATCCGTATAAGGTGGTGGGAATCTTCGAGGCGGATGGCGGGGCTCTCGAAAGTGAAATCTGGGCTTCCCGCGGTATTTTGTCCAACGCTTACAGCCGCAACTTTGTCTCCAGCGTTTTGCTCCGGCTGGCGGAGGGTGAAAAGCCGGAACCCGCGCTTGACTATATTCGCGGCCCGGCCGTCAACCTGACCGCGAAAACCGAGACCGAGTATTACGAGGACCTGACTTCCAAGTCGGCTCAAATTGTCGCGCTCACTTCGATCCTCATCGCCATCATGGCCACGGGTGCTGTCTTCGCTGTCGCCAATACCATGTATGCCGCCGTCGATGGTCGTCGTCGGGAACTGGCCATGCTGCGCACCATCGGCTTCACCAAGAGCGCGATCCTGACTTCCATCGTGATCGAATCGCTGATGATCTGCCTGATTGCGTGCGGCTTCGGCCTTGGCGGAGCGTCATTCATGAGCGGATCCCGGCAGGATTTCTTATCGGACACCACCTGGACGGTGCTGGCGTACGAGCTGCGCATGACGCCGACCATCGTGATCTCATCGATCCTTGTCGCCGCGGTGGTCGGCGTCATCGGAGCGGCGGCGCCGGCCATCCGCGCCTCGCGGATTCATATTCTGGACGCCCTGCGAAAAGCGTGAACTTCGGCTAAAATCGATTGGAATATGTCCAGCCAGCCGGATATTCGCGCCCAATTGCGATCGCTGTCGATCCCCAAGGACCAGCGTCCGAGCGCGCGCGCCATGCCTGCTGCCGTCCCAACCAAGCGAAACTGGCGATGGTTCGTCGTTGCCGCGGTCGCGATCGGTGGGGGTTATCTGGTTTACCGCTTCCTTCCCGGCGCGGGCGCGTTCATTCGCGCCGCTGCTCCGGCGGAAGAGGTGCCGTTGATTACCGTCACCGAGCGCGGTGAGGCCGGTCCGATGACGGTTCACACCGCCACCGGAAAAATCGTCTCGGATCACAAGGTCAAAGTGACGACCAAAGTCTCCGGTCAGATCGTCGAGCTGCTTTTCGAGCAGGGCGACCGGATCGAGGAAGGACAGGTGCTGGCGCGTCTGGAGGACGTTCTGCCGCGCGCCCGGCGTAACGAGGCGGCCGCCGCCCTGGAGAAATCGAAGGCCAATCTGGCGTATCAGCGGGTGAGCTTCGATCGCATTGAGAAGCTCTACAAGATCAGCAGCGCCCCCGAGATCGAATATGCCGATTCGCTGCGGGCGTTGAAGGAAGCCGAGGCGCAGGTCGAGCAGAACGAGGCCGGGTTGAGCTGGGCCGAGAAGGTGCTGCGCGATTGCGAAGTGGTGGCGCCCATCGGCGGGGTGATTCTGGAGCGCAACGTCGAGGTGGGCGATTTCGTCGCGGCCGAGGGCGGCATCGGGGCGATGGCCAACGCCCAGTTCGGCACGATCGCGGACATGACCAAGCTGCGGGTGGAGGTGGACATCAGCGAGCTGGACATCTCGCGGCTGAAGAAGAACATGCGCTGCGTCATCACGCCGGACGCCTACAAGGACCGCAAGTATGATGGGTACGTGATGTGGATCGACCCGGGGGCCAACTATTCAAAGGCGACGGTACAGGTCAAGGTGCGCATCCTGAATCCCGACGTACAGCTACGTGTCGAAGGGGTGGCACAAGTGGTGTTTCTATCAGAGCAGGTGGATCCGGATGCGCCCGAAGTCAAAGTAGCCGCGGATGTTGCTTCCAAAACGGGGGGCATTTGGATACCCATCGAGGCTTGCGAAATCGACGCCGGCGGCAAGGCCGGCCGCGTCTTCGTCGCGCAGGACGGCAAATTGCACGAGACGCCCGTTATCGTGGGACAGAAGGTGGCGGGTCAGCTTGAGATCATTTCCGGACTGCAGGCGGGGCAATCCATCGCGGCATCCCATATCGGCGCAGTCGAAAGCGGCCAGCGGATCAAGCAATGATTCGCTGGACAGGGGAAGTTATTGAAAGTCGGCAGTTCGTGTGTAAGATAAAATAAGACAATTTATTATGATTGGGTTGAATCATGTCTCGAAAAACCATGACCATCTCGCTCCCGATCGAAATGGTTCGCCACGTAGACGTAGTGCGAAAGCGGGAGCACCGCACGCGCTCCGAACTGGTGCGCGAGGCGCTACGGGTCTACCTCGGCTCGGACCGGGTTCTTTCGGTCTATTCGCCGACTCAGAGCGAACGTGCGCAGATCCGTGAGGGTCGTGCGGCGATTCAGCGTGGGCGATACCATGCCCTCGATGAATTCCGAAGTTGGCTCCTG
>DATMEE010000533.1:0-3729 GCA_035557035.1 Phycisphaerae bacterium | reverse complement strand
GGCGTGCAGATCGCGGATCCGAACATCGCGGACTGCTACCTGACCTCACCGACGCGCGTGGTGATCAGCGGAAAGTCCTATGGGAGCACGCAACTTCTGATGCGGTTCGGCGAAGAGCAGCGCGCTTACAACATTGACGTCGAGCATGACCTCAGCTCGCTCAAGGGCTTTATCAACAAAATCTCGCCGACCGCGCACGTTGAGGCGCAGAGCGTCAATGGCGTGATCTTGCTGACGGGAACTGTGCCGGACGCCGATACGGCTCAGCGCATTCAGGGCATGGCGTCGCTCGTGCAGGGCGGCGAAGTGCGGAGCAATCTCACCGTGGCGGGCGTGCAACAGACGATGCTTCGCGTCGTGGTCGCCGAGGTGAACAAGGAAGCAAGCCGGCAGCTTGGAATTAACTGGGCCATTGGGGCGCAGGACTGGTCGCGCGATTTCTTCTTCGCGAACAATTTGAACAATCTCAATCCGACCAGGTTCAGCAGCTCCGGACTTCCCAACGTGCTTGAGGGTCAGCAGCTTTATTCGGTCGCGCCGGTCGGCAACGGCATCAATACGAACATTACCTTTGGGTTTCCCAAGGCCGAATTTCAGGTCTTTTTGAACGCCCTTCGCGAAAACGGGCTGGCCCGAACGCTGGCCGAGCCGAACATGGTGGCGATCAGCGGCCAGACGGCGACATTCCTCGCGGGCGGAGAAGTGCCGATACCGGTGGCACAGGCGGGCGCGGCGGCGGGGGCGATCACGGTTGAATACCGCGAGTTTGGCGTGCGGCTCGGCTTTACGCCGACGATTCAAGCCGGACAAATCATCCGGCTGCACGTGATGACGGAGGTGAGTGAAGCTGTGCCGACAACCAGCGTGGTCGGCGGATTTCCGCTGTTCACGTTCACCACGCGGCGCGTCGAGTCAACCATTGAATGCGGCAATGGCCAGACGTTTGCGATTGCCGGCTTGCTCAATGATCGAATTCGCGCCAACTCGGCGAAGATTCCCGGGCTGGGCGATCTGCCGGTGTTGGGCACGTTGTTCAGCTCGACGGACTACGAGCGCTCGCTGACGGAATTGGTGGTCCTGGTGACGCCGCAACTCGTCGAGCCGCTCGATCCGCAGCAGGTTCCTCCGGCGCCGGGCAGCCTGATGACCGAACCGAGTGATTTTGAGTTATTTGGCTTGCAGAAATTAGAGGGCGAGCCGCTTTGCCGACCGGATTCGGAAAGCGTTCCGCGGAAGCAATATCCGGTTCGCACGCGACCCGGCGGTACGGACCGCTGGCCAACGACGCAATTTGCTTTGCGAGGTCCGTGGGGCCTGGCTGAGTTTGAGGAAAAATAGCGGGGATGGTTTGGGCGCGTGCGTGCCGGTTCGACACGAGCCGTCGCGGCGCGAGCGTATCGAGGTTGGACTGAGGATCGGGCGGCGGGTCAGAGGCCAGCCGCGGGATGCTCATCAGATTGGGGGAAAGATTATGTATTTGCGAAAAGGTTGGGGAAAAGGAATGCGGCGGCGCGGAGCCGTCATGGTGCAGACCGTGATCTTTGGAGGGACGGTCGGACTGGGTGTCGCGGCTCTGGCCGTCGACACGGGACTGATGTACAGCGCCAAGCAGGAGCTGCAGAGCGCAGCCGATGCGGCAGCCCTCGCCGCCGCCTCACAGCTTGGGGCCACGGATGACGCCCAGGGGCTCGCGCTGGCGGAGGCGAAGAAATTTGCCAAATCCAACGACGTCATGCACGAAGATGCAGACCTCGTGGATGCGGACGTGGTCTTCGGTCACGCCGTGCTTGAGAACGGCAAATACACGTTTAATGAAAACGTGGAGCCTTTCGACGCCGTGCGCGTTGCGCTCAAGCGCGATCAGTCGGCTGCGGACGGCCCTGTTTCGCTCCTATTTGCGAAGACTTTCGGGATGACGGGCGCCCGGCTGCAGGCACATGCCGTCGCCATGTTGGTGCCGCGCGATATCTCTATGATCGTGGACCTTTCCGCGTCCATGAGCGACGACAGCGAACTGCGCCATCACCAGGCATTCGATTCGGAAGTGGCCGGCACGATCGACGGCGTCCAGATCAACCTGAAGGACATCTGGCTGGCGCTGCCGACGTCGAAGGGCAGGACCGGCATCAGAAACGGTTCCAATCCTTCAGCGCCCGGCGCATTGGCGACCAACAATCTCCAGCCTTCGAACGGGTCGAGCACGCCGAAGGCCGTGGGAGGGCATCCCGACCCCGGAGAAGAGCCTTCGGGCGGCAGCACGAATCCGAAGGGTCCGCGGTGGGGTTGGATGACGGATTTCGGAAGCGCGATCGTTCACGGCTCTTATAACGCCACGAGCGATGCGGGGCTGTATTACATTCCGAAGGGCAGCACCTGCACCCATTCAGATGTCATCGCAAACCTGACCGAAGCGGGGTATTCCACCGCCGAGCGCTCGGCGCTGCTATCGGGCGCCAACGACGACGACACGACCGTGTACCGGCGCCGCGTACAGGTTTTGCTGGGGTTGGCCGCATGGAGAAGCGGCAAGTCCGGCGGTAAGTATCCCGACAACTCGAGCAGCGATGGCGACAACAATGTTGAAAGCGGAGAAATCCTCCAGTCCGTGTCGTACCCCTTCGACGGCGGAAGCTGGGACGAGTACATCGAATATACGCGATTGAGTTCCACGGAGATGTGCAACACGGATGCCAATCTGCGCTACCGCTTTGGCATCAAGACGGTCGTGAACTATTTGATGGAAGTTCGCGTCTCGCACAACGACACTCCGGAACTGGCCAATACGCCCGAGCAGCCGCTGCACTCGGTGAAGGACGCGGTTCAAATCATGATCGACGAGATTGTCGATTTGGAAACCCAGGATCACGTGTCGCTGGAAACATTTGCACAATATGGTCAGCATCGCGTCAATCTTTCCGATCCAGGCGATGGCGAGACGCTTGCCGAGGCGTTGCAGGCGATTCCCGACACGCTGTACACCTTCCAGCCCGGCCATGACACGATGTATACGAACATCGGCGCCGGCTTCGACATGGGGATCACCGAACTGACAAGCGACCGGGCGCGGTCCGCGGCGTCAAAAGTCATCATTCTGTTGACGGACGGAAAACCGAACTGTGACGAGAACGGCAACGTGACCGGCAACAATTCGCCGGGTGCGTTGGATTGGGTAGTCGACCGGGCGAATTTCGCCAAGTCCAACAATATGACGATCTACGCCGTCGGCGTCGGCGGCGACGTCGATAACGACCTGATGACGTCGCTGGTGAACAAGCCCGATCAATACTACTACGCCGAGAACGGTCCGGACCCGGACAACGGCAACAAGCCGTTGTATGTGAATCAACTCAAGCAAATCTTCAAGCAACTGGGCGGAAAGCGGCCGGTTCGCTTGATCCAATAGAGTCGAATGAGTTCGGCGGCCGCCAGGCCGTCGATGCAATCTCATGAATTCACACGCCGCCGTGGCGGGCCGACAAGTCCCGCCGCGGCGGCTTTTTCAATCCTGCCGCGATCGCTGATGGTATTCGGATGGAAGTGAAGCACTCGTCGATCGTCGGTGGCGTCCCGGCGCGCCAGGATGCCGTAGGAGTTGATCCCGGTGCGCCGGAAGCGCTCGTCAATATAGCTGACGCCGTGAACGAACCAGCGCAGATCGATGGCGCCGTCGTCGGATGTCTCCAGAATCTCGTTCACGCCGTCATAATAATACCACTTGCTCAGTTCGGC
>DATMEE010000532.1:0-9977 GCA_035557035.1 Phycisphaerae bacterium | reverse complement strand
ATGGGCGGATCGAGCGAATTCAGCGGTTTTATGATGGGGTCACGCAGTCGGGGCGGGCTCATGCCGCGCGGACTCACTCTCTCGCGCCGGTCGCGGCGATGGAGCACTTGAGGGGAAGGATTGGATCGGACGCTCTACCCAACGCATTTTTGGGGGCCGACGTCTTGTCTCGAGATTTTCCGATCAACACGCGCGTGTTCGATCTCACTTCACCGTCGGATCTGTTTGCGTATTCAGAACGCGTCGTGAGGCAGACGGTCGCGGGTCCGGCGCCTGCGCGCTATTCGAAACTACATGACGGGGTTCTATTGGGGTGCGGTGGGCTGGTGCACGAATCCGCGTGGATACGGGGCCAGGTTGTGATACAGCCCGGGGCGGTCATTCGGGAAAATGCATCCATTGTGGGGCCGTGCGTGATCGGGGAGAAGGCGATCGTCGGAGCCGGCGCCGTGGTGGCGCAATCGATCGTGGGACGCGGCCGTGAAATAGCGGCGCATTCGAGCTGTTTTCGATCATTGGGCACAGCTTCAATTTCGCAGGGGATCGTGATGGAAGATGCCACCGAGGCGACCTTTCCAGGCTCAGCTTATTCAGACGGCCATGGGGAGAAGCCGTTCGGTGCAAGCAGCGTTCTGGAACCCCCCGGCGCTACCGCGATACTTAACGTTGGGCTCAAACGTGCATTTGACGTCGTCATCACCGTGCTGGCGCTATGCATTTCGCTGCCCGTGCTGATTGTGGCGGCCATCCTGGTCAAGCTGGAGTCTCGCGGCCCCCTGCTGTTCATTCACCACCGCGAAGGGCGCCGAGGCGGACAGTTTCCGTGCTTCAAATTCAGGACGATGATCGCCGATGCTCACGATCAGCAGCGTCGGCTTTACGATCGAAACATGCTCGACGGACCGCATTTCAAGATCAGCAACGATCCGCGGGTGACGCGGGTTGGCCGGATTCTTCGCAAGTACAACATCGACGAGCTGCCGCAGTTGTTCAACGTGCTGGCCGGGCACATGAGCCTGGTGGGCCCGCGACCGTCGCCGTTCCGGGAGAACCAGTATTGCGTTCCGTGGCGGCGGGCGCGGCTGTCGGTTCGGCCCGGGGTGACGGGGCTGTGGCAAATCTGCCGCACCGGCCGGCACGAGGGGGATTTCCAGCAGTGGATTCACTTCGATATGACGTACGTGCGACACATGTCGCCGTGGCTCGACGTGAAGATTCTGGCGGCCACGATCTACGCGCTGGTCACGGGCAAGGAAGTGCCTTTGCCGTGGCTGCTCCGCGCGGAGCCGGAGAGAAAGCAGGCGAGCAAGACGCACCGCTCAATCATGCCGGGGGTTTCACGCAGCATGCCGCAAGCAGCGGCGTTCGGCACTGAGACGCAGTTTCAGCCGGTTCGGTCGGTCTGAAAGATCATGCCAAAGAAATGCCCGCCAAGCGGCGAGCCCAAATCTGTGGTTTCGTCAGCAAACACACATAGCGCTTCTGCGCAAGCGGACGCTTCCGCCGCTCCTTCGGAGCGGACCGTCATAGGCACGACTTGAATCCACGGGTTCCGCTTCGCTTCACCGCGCCGCGTCGGCAGGCAGTGGCTACAACGCGTCGCCCCTTCGGGGCGCAGAAATGCAGCGTTGCTTTATCGGGAACTGGATACCGCCACGCGGCGGGGATTTCCGATCTTATCGGTCATTTGGTAATGGATCGGGGATAAACATCGGGGTGCCGTTTTTATCGCGAAGTTGGGCGGCCGGCCGGTCGATGTTAGGACGTTTTCCGAGGTATTTGAACGCGCAAGGGATTCGCGATGGACACCATGCAACGGACTGCGTCGTCGTCATTTCACCGGCATTACGCCACGACTTTTTCATACGCTTTCATCGCCTTCGCACTGACCGTGCTGGCCGGATGCAAGGATAGCCGGCTCGATGTGTATGAGTTCATTGAGCTTCAAGAGGAGGCTGACGAGTATGAAAACGGCGGGACGGAGGAGAACGGTTCCTTTGTAAGTGCCGCTGGGAAGACATCTCATCGTCGGGCGACCGCGAAAGCAAAATCCGCCGGTGGACGCGCTCACAGGACGGTTGCACCGACGCCGTCCGCGCCGAAGCCTCCCGCCGGTCCAGTTACCTACGTCGGCAAGTGGGTTTTCAATAAGTCGACGGGGATGTGGTCTTACGAACAAGTTCGAAAGAACGGGCAGCCGGTAATTCTCGCGAGTCATCAGCGGCCTCCGGATGACTCCGCGCCGGAAACGTCCGGCGAGACGACGGAAGCGTCTGAGGATCGTTCGAGCGAGGAAAGCGAGTCAGCGGCCCTTGCGCCGTTTGAGAGCGAATCAGCCGACGACCTGGATCGGGACAATGTTCTGAAGGAAATTTACGCCCAGTTTCACCGGCCGTATCGCATCGGCGCGGGCGACGTGCTGCGGGTGTCGCTGACGGGACTGACCGGAATTGAAATGCTGATGGAGCCGACGGAGGTTCTGGCCCGGGTGAATCGGCGCGGCGAGATCACCCTCCCGATGGTCGGGCCGGTGAAGGTGGTCGATCGCGAGATTGAAGACGTCGAGCAGGCCATTTACGAGGCATACGTTCCCAAGTTTGTCAGCTCGCTTGGGCTGAGCGTCGAGGTTCACGAATACAAGTCGACGGACGTGGTGGTGGTGGGCGCCGCCCTGCTTCCGGGTCTGATCAAACTCAACCGTGAGCAGCGCGACGTGCTTCATGCGGTGGTGCTGGCGGGCGGCATGTCGGACCTCGCTTCGGGCCAGATCGTGTTGCAGCGGGTTCGGTCGCCGCGGGAAAAGCTGGAGCTGAACATCCGAAATACGCACCATCTCAAGACAGCGATGGCGCTGGAGCCGCTCGAGTCGGGAGACGTCGTGACGGTTGTCGCGGCTCAGCCGAACACGGTTTTCGTCGGCGGGCTGGTGACGACTCCGGGACCGAAGGAATTTCCTCCCGGCACGAGGATCAACGCCCTTCAGGCGCTGGCGGCGGGCGGCGGCGTCATCGAGAATCTGTTCCCATCTGAAGCCACGCTGATTCGCCGGATGCCGACCGGCGAGGACCTGTTCGTGCGGCTCGATCTGAACAAGACGCGTTGCGGCGAAGATCCGAACGTGGTGCTCGCGGCAGGCGACATCCTGTGGGTGCCCGAGACGCACGGCACGCGGATCATGGATTTCGTGAATCGGACGTTCTTCCTGAGAGCGGGCATGACGGTGACGTATAACGTCACGGGCATCGAGTTCCTGAACCGGCACAACTTGCAGGGCAGACAGACGTCAGGCGGCGGGACGATTCAGAACTCGGTGGATCCGCTGGGGTTTTTGGCGAACTGAGGCGGCGCGGGACGGATTAAGCCCGCCGCTGTCGCGTTGGGGGTAACCGAGATTATCGCCACTGATGCCGTCGTTCCGGCAAGCGGACGTTGCCGCTATTCGAATCGGCATATCATTGGGCATGTCCGGCCTGCTCAATGAATTGCGTGCCATCGCTCTGCGCAGTCTCCGCCGCATGTACCGGCCGGATGAGCGGCTTTTCGCGTTTCGACTGCGGCGCAGAGGCGGCGAGGACGTTCTCGAGGGCGCGAGCGTCCGCTATTCCGCCATGGCGCTCATCGGTCTGGCCAACGAGCCGGCCGACGTCGCCCGTCACGTTCTTCGCGGCGAGTCATCTGAGGAACTTTGCGACCAGCTTGTCGCACGGCTGAGCGGTGTCCGCGACTTGGGCGACGTGGCAGCGACACTCTGGGCGGCCGCCCTACTCGAGCGCCCTTCCGCAATTCCGGCATTCCAGCGCCTGATCGAACTCGATCCGCTCAGTTCCGAGCACTCGACGGTCGAACGCGCGTGGGCGCTGACGGCGCTGTGCGCAAACAACGCGGAATTGATGAGGCCAGAGCTCGCCACGTCTCTGGCAAACCAGTTGATTGCGACGTTTCGACCCGGCAGCGGCGCTTTTCTTCATTCGTTGCCGGAAGCACGGCAGTCCAGAATGCGGCGGCATGTCTCGTGCTTTGCCGATTTGGTCTATCCGGTCATCGCACTGTCGCGATATGGCGTTCGTGCAAAACGTGCAGATTGCCTCGACATCGCGGAACAGTGCGCGTCGGCGATGTGCGAAGGGCAGGGTGCCGATGGGCAGTGGTGGTGGCACTTTGACAATCGGAGCGGCGAGATTGTTGAGCGCTATCCCGTGTATGCGGTTCATCAGGATGCGATGGCGCCGATGGCGCTCTTTGCGGCCGAGGAATGCTGCGGAGCGGACTTTGGCGGCCCGATTCGCCGGGGGCTGGAATGGCTCGATCACGCGCCGGAGATCGGCGGATCGCTGATCGATCGCAAGGCCGACACGATCTGGCGGAAGGTGGCGCGGCGCGAACCGAACAAGATGTCGCGCGGCATTCACGCCGCATGTTCCGCATTGCACCTGGGTTGGAAAATGCCGGGACTGGAGGCGATCTTTCGGCCCACGCTCGTCGACTTCGAGTCTCGGCCGTATCACATGGGTTGGATTCTGCACGCGTGGCCAGAGCATCGCGTGCGACAGTTTTCATCTCGATGGGAGGGAGAGAAGCATGAAGGTCGCCCCGGCGGCGTGGCCGTCGCGTCATCTGTTTGACGTTCGGATCGATGCGGTGACGACGAAGCAGGTGCTCGACGCGGTGGATCGCGCGATCGCCGAGCGGCGGCGGCTGCTTATTACCGTCGTCAACGCGGCGAAGATGGTGCAGATCGATCGTGATCGCGGGCTGCGGCGCGCCGTGCTGGGCGCGGATCTGATTCTGGCGGACGGGATGTCGATCGTGTGGGCGTGCAGGCTGCTGGGGACTCCCCTTCCGGAGCGCGTCACCGGGATTGACCTGATGACGCGGATACTGCACCGGGCGGACCGCAGGCAGCACCGTGTTTACTTATTGGGGGCGACCGAGGAGGTACTGGCTCGAGTGCGGAGCCGAATTGAGCGGCAGTTTTCGAATGCGGTGATCGTGGGTGCGCGCAACGGGTATTTCACCAAGGATGAAGAAGCCGGCGTGGCGGCGGAGATTGTGGCGGCGGCGCCGGAGATTCTGTTCGTGGCAATGTCGTCTCCACGGAAGGAGAAATTCATCGCGGCGTGGTCGGAGACAATGAACGTGCCGGTGTGCCACGGGGTTGGCGGGGCTTTTGACGTGTTCGCCGGTTGCGTGCGGCGGGCGCCCGAGATGATTCAACGACTGGGATTGGAATGGGCCTACCGGGCGGCGCAGGAACCTCGGCGGCTGGGGGCGCGATATCTGGACACGAACACGGTGTTCATGTTCAAGCTGGCCAAAGAGGCGATTCAGCGGGCGACGCGCCTGGTGACGGGTCCCGTTCGGAAATGGGTCAGTCCTGAGAATCGCCGGAAGGGTCGCCTTGCGTGAGGCACTCTGCCGGGCGTCGCGCGGAATCGGGATGAATGTTGCAGCGGAACAATCGAAGCTGGACCCACGCATTGTCGTTGCGTTGCTAACGAGCAGCCTTGAGCGCGGCGGGGCCGAGCGGCAGGTCGTGGAACTGGCCAATGCGCTTGATCCGTCGATTTTCCGCGTCGTCGTGATTTCATTGTCAGATGAGAATCCGCTCGCGCACGAACTGCATGATGCGAACAATCGTTTGATCGTTTTGCGAAAGCGACGCAAATTCGATTTGGCTCTGGTGCTCAGAGTGGCGCGGACGCTGCGGCGGATCAACGCCTCCGTGGTGCATTCGTTCATGTTTGACGCGGAGATGGTGGGACGGCTTGCGGGGCGGCTGGCCCGGGTTCCGGCGGTGATCTGCTCGAATCGGTGTCCGCACCTGGGGCGTTCGAAGTTCAAACTCTGGCTGTCGCGGGCGACGGAATCGTGCTTCGACGTGATCATCGCGAACTCGTGGGCTGGGCTGGAGTTTGAGCGGGACACTCAGGGCATGGACCCGGCCCGGTTGTGCGTGGTGCCAAACGGAGTGGACACGAGCCGATTCGCGCCGCGAGAACGCGCTGGCAGCAGACGCGAATTGGGCATTCCCGAGGACGCCGTCGTGTTTGGCATGTTCGCACATTTTCGCGGCAACAAGGACCCCGTCACGCTGCTCAAGGCCGCGGTCGTCATTCTTGAACGGAATCCGTCGGCATATCTGGTGCTGGTGGGCGCTTCGGACGGCGACGGCCCCTTGTCACTGTTTGGCCAATGCCGGGCGATTGCCGCAGAAGCTCCGCAGGTCGCGGATCGGATTCTGTTCACGGGACGTCGGGATGACGCCGCCCGACTGTACAACATGATCGACATCAAGGTGTTGAGCACGCGGTTTGAGGGCACCCCGAATGTCATTCTTGAAGCGATGGCGTCGGGCCTGCCCGTGGTCACTACCGACGTGAGCGACAATCGACGGATCGTGCTTGACGGGCAGAGCGGGTTTCTCGTGCCTCCCAGCGATGTTGACGCGCTGGCTAATCGGATGGAGTTGCTGATCCGGGATGAGCCGCTTCGCCGCGCCATGGGCGTGGAGGGTCGATCGCGGGCGGTGAGTGAGTTTTCGACGCAGGCGCTGGCGCGGCGCACGGCCGCGGTGTATTTCAGCGTACTGCGTCAGAAGCGCGGCACGCAAATGCCGGTGCTGGGCACTCCGGCGGGGAGCGATGCATGAGCGGCGGGTGGCGAAGCAAGGTGCATGGCCGCGTGCTGATGCCCGCGGCGTATCGGCTGCTGGGAGACCGGCGGTTTGCGCTGGTCGAACAACTGCTAGAGCGGGACGGCTGGAGCCGTGAGCAACTTCTTGCACATCAGGCGCGGCGGGTTTCGCAGTTGTTTCAGATGTGCCAGGATCACAATCCGTATTGGCGGGCGAAATTTGAAGAGTTCAGCGTGCGGGTGAATAGCGGCGACCCGCTGGCGGAATTGGCGAAGCTTCCGGTTTTGACGAAGGATGAGGTTCGCGCGAATTGGCGGCTGATGCGATCCGGGCATCTTAGGGATTCGGAGGTGGTGGTCGAATCATCCGGAGGATCGACCGGGATGCAGGTGAATCTCTTTCAGAGTCGAACGTATCGCGAGCTGCATGCGGCGAATGAATATCGAGCCCGGGCCTGGATGGGCATAGCGCCGGGAGAACCGCTCCTGGCGATTCAGGCAGATGGAACGTACATCAAGGGAAAGAAACGGCTGCTCCGTTCGATTCGGATGGCGATCGAGCGCGGGAATATCATCGATGGACTTCAGATTGATCCGCCGACTGCGCGCAGCGCTCTATTCGCCGCGGCGAAACGAAAGCCGGTTCATATTCTCGGCTACACGACGCCGATGGTGGCGATTGCGCGGATCGCGCGCGAGCTGCGGCTGGATTGGGGCAGCGTTCGGGCGGTGAGCACGACGGCGGAGCGGCTGCTCGACCATGACCGGGAGCTTCTTGGCGAGACGTACGGAGCGCCGGTTTACGATCGATATGGTAGCCGGGAGGTGAATTCGATCAGCATGGAGTGTTCGGCCGGCGGGCATCATGTTTTTTCCGATTTGAACGTGGTCGAATTCGCGCCGCTGGAAAACGCCGATGACGAGATGAATGCCATTATTGTGACGCCGCTGGACAACGAGGCGATGCCGCTGTTTCGGTATCGAGGCGGAGATGAGGCGGCACCGGTGGCAGGGTCGTGCGCGTGCGGGCGAGGCCTGCCGCTGATGACGGGTTGCCGGGGGCGGATCGCGAATAATTTCGTGACGTCGGACGGTCGATTGATCAACGGGGGTTATTTCTCGCGGTATTTTTATCATCAGGAGGGATTCCGGGCGTTTCAGTTTCATCAGACGGACGTGCGGACGATTCAGATTTACGTCGCGCCGGACGGGGCTTTGAGCGAGGACCGGCGGCGGTATCTCGATTCGATCGTGCAGAGCGTTCATCGCGATTATCCGAATCAATTTGATCTGCGGCTGAACATTGTGGAGGAGATTCCGCGGCGGGCGAGCGGGAAGCATTTGTTTACGATTTCGGATGTGCTGCTGCACGTTTGACTCGATTGCCAGACGGCACGCCGGTATCTAGATCTCATGCGAATTTGGATTGAATCCATTCTGGCGCGGGCGGCGGTGCTGTTGATCCTGTCGGCGACCGCGGCCGCGTGTGGCATTGCCCGCATCGTGGGCGGTCTTCGATTTCGACCCGCCCTTCCCGGGGATGACGATGCACCGGCGCGGCGCGATGTCGTGCTGGTCGGCACGTTTTACAACGATGGATGGCTACGTTCGCACCTCGACCCGTTGCGCCGATGCGAGGCGGTGGGTCGAATCTTTGTGTTGGGGCGACGTCCGATTGATCAGGGTCAATCGGATGCCAATATGGAGACACCGCGCGGAATCGATGCATCGGACAAAGTGAGGTTTGTATCGCCTTCCGAGTTTGCGTCGCGATTGCTCGGGCGAACGATTGCGCGGTTTCTGACGCTGATGAAGCTGTGCCGGCGCGAGCGGGCGGCGGTGCTGATGGGATATCACATCATGCCCAACGCGCTGATGTGTCTGGTGGCGGCGCGGTGGTACGGCTTGCAGGCGGCGTATCAGATGACGGGCGGCCCGGTGCAGATCATTGGAGGCGGCGTGGGCAGCGAGAATGTGCTGCTGCGGCGGCAGCGAAAGCCGTCGCGGTTGCGCGAATGGTTGATGATCCATCTGGTTCGGCAATTTGATGAGGTGATTGTTCGCGGACCGGAGGCGGCCCGGTACGTCGAGCAGATTGGCGCCGGGGGCCGGTGTCACGTTGTTCCGGGCGGCATCGATACGGAACGATTCGCGCCGACGGCGGGCGATGCGCGGGGGACGCCGGAGAAATTGTACGATCTGATCGCGGTCGGGCGGCTGGTCGCGGTGAAACGATATGACCGCCTGTTGCGGATCGTGTCGGAGATTCGGCGGCTGAAGCCGGATGTGCGGCATGCGATTGTCGGCGATGGGCCGCTGCGTGCCGAGATTGAGGGGCAGATACGCAGGAAGGGACTGGAACTGAATGTTGAACTGCTGGGGCGACGCGATGACGTCGTGCCGATTCTGCGGGAGAGCCGTGCCTTTATTTTGACATCCGAAAACGAGGGGTTGTCCATCGCGATGATGGAGGCGATGGCGGCCGGGCTGCCGGCGATCGTGCCGGACATCGGCGAGTTGAAAAGCGTGGTGCGGGACGGCGTTGAGGGGATTCTCATCGATCCGGCCGCGCCCGGTAAGGCGGCTGTGCGGATTGCGGAATTGCTAAGGGATGGACCGGCGCGGGTGAAAATGGCGGAATCGGCGCGGGCGGCGGTTTGCGATTTTGCGAGTGTCGAGGCGGTTGCGCGGCGCTGGAATGCGATTCTCCCCCCTGCCACCTTCGGAGCATTCAAGCAGGGCGAAACGAGCGTTCGAGGTCGATCACCGATCCCGCCAGATTTGACGCCTGCGATGGGTCGCTCGAACCGTCGGCAAACTGCGGGCATTGTTTTCGGGGCGGCGCTGGCGGTGAGGCTGCTGTTCTGCTTTGTTGCGGTTCCGTTGATGGGATTGAAGACCGGGCCTTCGCAGCGGGAGTTTTTCACGTCAACCGACGGGTATGTGAACATTGCGATGAACATCGTCGAGCATGGGACGTATGCATTTGCCCCGGATGCCGCGCCGACGACCTATCGGGCGCCGGCTTATCCGGCCCTGCTCGCTGGGGCGTATGCGATCTGTCGGGATGCCGGGACGGCGGTGATGGTCGTGAACTGCGTTGCGTCGGCGACGACGTGCGTAGTGTTGTATCTGCTGGCGACGCAGCTGATGGAGCGACGGGTGAGTTTCTGGATGCTGTCGCCGGCGGTGTTTTTTCCGCTTTCGATTTATTATTGCGCGAGCAGTTTTTCGGACACGGTGCTGGCACTTTTTGTGGTGGTGTATTTGTATTCGGTGCTCATACTGATGACGAGCCGCGCAGCGGCGCAAGCGGAGCCGCGCCCGTCAGGAAGCGGTGGGCG
>DATMEE010000531.1:0-2041 GCA_035557035.1 Phycisphaerae bacterium | reverse complement strand
CGGCTGGGACATGATGGCTGGCATCACGACCACGCTGCGGGTTGCCGCCGCCGCACGGCGCGCGACGCCGCCAACGGCTCACGCCTTCGCGCTTTCGTAGACCCGGTACGCGGCATCGACCGCGGCTCCGGCGGTGAGCTTGACATTGTTGCGGCGGAGCACCGCCTCGAGTGCCGTCAGGCAGCGCAGCACGTTCGACTTGCGGCAGACATAGCCCATCGTCCCGATGCGCCAGATCTTGCCGGCGAGCGGTCCGAACGAGGTCCCTATTTCGATGCCGAAATCATGAAGCATCTGGCTCCGGACAGCTTCGCCGTTCGTGATCTCCTTGGGAATAAGGACGCCCGTCACGTTGGCCATGCGGTGTTTGGGATCGCCGAAGAGCTCAAGCCCCATCGCGGTGAGACCTGCCCGCAGCGCGCTGCTGGCGAGCTGGTGGCGCGCGATGCCGCGCTCCAGCCCTTCCTCCAGCACAACCCGGGCACATTCGCGCGCCGCGTACAGCATCGAGGCAGCTTCGGTGTGATGGTTGAGCCGCCGCGCAGACCAGTATTCCATCAGCATGGCGAGGTCGAAGTAGTTCGAGCGGATGATGGGGCCATCGCCTTCTTCGATATCGGCGGTTCTGATGCCTTGCTCGATGTGCTTTCGCGCTGTGATCACCGCGGCAGCGCGATCGTTGAAGCTGACAGGGGCCGAACCCGGCGGACCCGACAGGCATTTCTGCAAACCGGCCGATGCCATGTCGATCTGCCAGGCGTCCATCGCGAAAGCGTTGCCGCCCAACGAGGCCGTGCAATCGACGTAGAGGAGCACGTCGTGCTTGCGGCAGAGCGCGCCGATCTCGGCCAGCGGCTGCAGCATGGTGGTGGAGGTGTCGCCGTGACTGATCGCGATCATTCTCGGGCGGTAACGCCTGATCGCGGCCTCGATTTCCTTGGGGTCGAACACGCGCCCCCATTCTTTCTCGACCGAGACGACGTCGGCGCCCAGGCGTCGTCCGATTTCCATTTTTAGATGACCGAAATGTCCGAAGATTGGAACCAGGAGCGTGTCGCCCGGAGCAAGAGCAGAAGCCAGGCACGCTTCGATGCCGGCTCTCGCTGTGGCGTCGATCAGTAGCGTCCACCTGTTGCCGGTTACGAACACGCGGCGGTACAGCGCCATCACCTGATTCATGTAGCCGGTGAATTGAGGATCGAATTGACCCTGCAACGGCACCGACATCGCCCTCAGCACCCGAGGATAGACGTCGACCGGCCCCGGCCCCATCAGCAGGCGGGGCTCGGGATCAAGCTCGGCGAAGACTTCGGAGGCCCCGAACACCGCCCCGGCGCGATTCTCATTGTCCTGAGATTTGTTCAAGAAATAGCCCCAAATGTGCGACGCCAATATCAGTTTGGAGGATTATCGTATGAGGCGTGGATCGCCAATATCGGGCCCCTCCGCGCGTCCCGTCGGCCCCGCGAGCCGTGCGCCAAAATGCCTCGGGGGCGCAAACTGTGGGAGCCGATTGAACGATTGAACGTACAGTCAGGCGTTAGCGACTAATGAGTGCGCGGGAGCGCAATCAGCCATTCGCCAGGCTGTCGCGTCTCCTTTTGTGAGAGCCCTCTGGCCGAGGAGCGACCACTGTGACCACGACGCCCACGATTTGGAAGGCGCAGCAGCAGGCCCATTTTCTCGATGCAGGCGATCAGCAGGATCCTGCGGTCGTCAAGCTCGGAAATAACCGTTTCATCATGGTTTGGACGGAATCTGCGGACGGTCCCGTGGCCACCGCACCCGGCACGGACTTAGTCGGTCAGATATTTACTTTTGAAGGCCATCCCGAAGGCCCACCATTCCGAGTTAACTCCGCCATCAATAGTGGAGACGACGAAGGCAATGCGGCCATAGCGAGCTTGCCCGATGGTGGCTTCATCGTTGTCTACGAGGATCAGAATGCATCGGGCACGTCGATCCGCGCGGACACCTACCATATCAACGGAGCCCATAACCGGTCGTTTACGGTGCAGGAGGACACGAATAACGACGTTCT
>DATMEE010000530.1:0-4965 GCA_035557035.1 Phycisphaerae bacterium | reverse complement strand
CTGCAAGCTTGCCAGGGACCTGACACTCGTGCCCATTCTCCGCGCCGGCCTGGGCATGGCCGAGCACGTACATCAGCTTTTCCCCAGCGCCCGGATGGGCCACATCGGCATCTTCCGCGACGAAAACACGCTCGACCCGGTCGTCTATTACAGCAAGCTGCCGCCCCGCATCTGGGAAACCGACGTGATCGTCATCGACCCGATGATCGCCACCGCCGGCTCGCTGGTGAAAGCCATCGAGGTCATCAAGCAGACCGGCGCGACGAGTGTCCAAGTACTTTGCCTCGTCGCCGCACCCGAGGGCCTGGAGCGCATGTTGAAGCACCACCCCAACGTGCGCATTTTCACCGCCGCCGTGGACCAGGGCCTCAACGCCCGCGGTTACATCATCCCCGGCCTGGGGGACGCGGGCGATCGGTTGTACGGGACGGCCTGAGCTGCTCTTCGAGGAACATCGTCGCGGTCAACGTGGCCAGGTCGCGATTCTCCTTTTTCGCGAAGCCGTGCCCCTCATCTTTCGCCAGCATGTACCACACGGTTTGGCCATTGTCGCGCAGCTTCTTGACGATCTGCTCGGCCTCGTAGGCCGGCACCCGAGGATCGTTTGCTCCATGCTGCACGAAGAGGGCCGACTTGATCTTGTCCGCGTTATTCAACGGCGAAATCTTCTCGAAGTGCGCCCGCATCTCGGCGTCGCGCTCATCGCCATACTCCGCCCGCCGCAGATCCTGCCGATACGGCGCTGTCTTCTCCAGGAAGGTGATGAAATTGGCGATGCCCACGACGTCCACGCCGGCGCGAATGCGCTCGGGAAAGTGCGTGAGCGACGCCAGTACCATGTATCCGCCGTACGATCCGCCATATACCGCCACGCGGTTGGCATCAAGCTCCTCCTGCTTCGCGATCCAGTCCAGCAGCGCGCCGATGTCGCGAACGCTGTCCTCGCGCTTCATCGCGTCGTCCAGCATGTGGTAATCGCGCCCGTAACCCGTGGAGCCGCGAACGTTCGGAATCACCACCGCGACCTTCATCTCCGTCGCCCAGTATTGGAAAAGGCTGGAGAACCGCGGCCGTTCCTGTCCTTCCGGCCCGCCGTGGATCGCAATCACCACCGGAAACGGATGATCGCCGGCCGGTCGATAGTAGTAGGCCGGAATCTCTCGGGACTTGCCTTCGACGCCGTCGAATGTCGGATACGAAATCCGCCGCGGCGAAACGAATCTCGCGGGGTTCAGCCCGCCCGTTTCGCTCATCGTCCAGCGAATGAGCCGGCCGTCCTCGACGTTGCAGACAAACACGTCGCCGGGCAGCGTCGGCGTGGTGATGGTCATGCCAAGGCGGCGACCGTCGCGGGTGAACTTCAGTCCCCCGACGATGCCGACGGGAATTGAGGTGATCGGCTCGTACGACGTGCCATCCGGCTTCATGGTGTAAACCCGGCTCTGGCCATCCTCGTTTGCGATGAATGCGATGAGATTGCCGGCCGGCGAGACGGCGACGCTGTCGATGTCCCACGGCAAGTCGGAGGTCAGCCGCTTGTCCTCGCCGGATTTGAGATTTCGGCGATAGAGCGACTGAAATTGCCCCTTTATGTCGCTCATGATGTACATGTGCTCGCCATCGGCGCTGAAGACGCCGCCGGAGAATGCCTGTTTTTCCGTCTTTGGTGTCAACAAGGTGGCCTTACCTGACTTCACGTCGAGCATGTGAAGGTAAGACTCCTTCTCGGAAACGTATTCGATGACGCTGAGCCTTCCGCCGTCCTGCGTGAACTCCACCGGATAGAACGCACCCGTCACCTCCATTGCCAGCTTCGGTTCGAAGTCCGGCCCCTTCGCGACATAAATGTCGTTGTCGCGGCCGTTGCGGCCCGTGCCGGTGAAGGCGATCGTCCGGCCGTCATCCGCCACGGCCAGCGCCTCGTGGCGGCTCTTGCCGTCGGTCAGCATCCGCGTCGTGCCTTCTTCAAGGTCGAGCAGGTACACCTGGTTGTATTCACTGCCGCCCTTGTCGGAGAGATAGAGGACGAGACGGCCGGATGTGCCCGGCACAAAGGCGCCCCCGCGAATCGGTTCGCTCGTGAATGTAATCTGAGTGCGGTCCCCGCCCGGACGTTGCACGACGTGCAACTGCTCGGTATTGCCGAATCGGGTGCTGATGAGGATCCGGTCGCCCGCGTCGTCGATGTCCTGGAGGGACGCGGCGCGGACATTCAGATACTTGTTCATCCGGTCGCGAAGCCCGTCCGAAATCTCCGGCACGTCCTCGAGCACGACCTGCCCGACCTCACGGCGCACCGGCTCAACCGCGCCGACAGGTAGCGAGACGGCCACCCATGCGAAGTAAGTAAACGTCAATTTCCTCAAAATTCTGTATTTAGTCATTCCAGCAACTCCCAAGAAGTGGATTCGTTTTCCCAATGGATGCGCAAGGACAGTGTAAGTCAGACCGGCCACAATCAAGAATTCTCACGCACCCATTGCCAACCGCCGGAAAATGGTGTATAATTGTTTCAGATAATATTGAAAAGACAGATGTTCTCATCTTGTCAGGAGTTACGAGGATGGCTGCGAAAACAGGGGTACTGGAAGGGGCAACTTTCGCGAAGTTGGAAACCTTGGAGCCATCCAAGCTGCTCTTCATTCGCAGATGGGGCGAGTTATCGGGCTACTGGGGCATCAATCGCACGATGGCTGAGATTCACGCCCTGCTCTTCGTCTCGACCGATCCGGTCTGCACAGACGACGTGATGGAAAAACTTCTGATTTCGCGCGGCAATGCTTCCATGAATCTGCGGTCACTTGTCGATTGGGGACTGATCGAACGAATCCACATTCGGGGCGATCGCAAGGAGTATTTTATT
Organism: Phycisphaerae bacterium; assembly: GCA_035557035.1. Classification (GTDB taxonomy): domain Bacteria; phylum Planctomycetota; class Phycisphaerae; order UBA1845; family UTPLA1; genus JADJRI01. Next base: position 2,102 of record DATMEE010000530.1, on the reverse strand, counting down.
TGCCGCAGCGATGTCTGGCAGATGTTTGAGACGATTCTTCAGCAGCGGCGACGGCGCGAGGTCGAGCCGATTCTCGAAACCATTGATCGCTGCCTGGAGACGGCCGGCAACGAAAAAGATGTGGAAGTGTATCGCCAACGGCTGAAAGAGATGCGCGAGTTTCTGCACCTGGTCGGTTCGCTCGTCGATCTGGTTGTGAAGCTCGGGCCCGACGCCCTGAACGGCATCGCTCTGACGATGTCGAAGATGGCAGGATGAAAGATGAACACGCACGCCAGACAGGGGTGAGACACCTGCCTGAGACGCATCGCTGCCGCCGCGTCATGGGCGTTTCACTGGTTGTCGCTGTCGCGAATCAATTCTGGTTGGCGACTTCGAGCGGCTCGATCTCCATAGTCTGCGGATCGATCGACTCGAGCTGCCGCAGGTAATCCGACAGATCGTTTTCGCTGAACGCCTGCAGAAATTCCCGCCGCGCGGATCGGTTGAGGTCCATGATGCGGTTGATCAGCTCGCGCTTTGATAGGTCCATCGATTTCCTCGATTGCGGGCGAGTGTTTTCCTTTTATGGCATCAGACGTGGGTCCACCTGCGGCGTCGTCGCAACAAGCTATCGACCCCGCGCACGCCGCAACTTTATTTTCGCGGTGTACCATCATTCCGCGGAGAATTCCGCAGATTTTCTCGAACTCTCTGGGCCGCTTCTGCGCGGCGGCCATGCCGATCACGCCGCTTTCGATTAGCATTTCCGCGAATGAACCGCGATGCGCGAACTGAAGAACTGAGTCCCCAATCCGCCGGCGTCACGGCGCAGGGCCACGCGGGCGCTGATCGATCGCTGCACGGTCTTCACGCGGTGAAGCACCAGGCCCGCAAGGAATTCGACCAGTGGGCCCACAGTTACGACCGTTCGATCGTGCGGCACCTGCTGTTCGATCCTGCTTATCGGATGTTCATGGAGGAGTTGCATCGCTGGCGGCGCGACTTGGCCGCGCCTTTTGACCTGCTCGACATCGGCTGCGGCACCGGCACCTGGACCGCGATGGTCGCGGGAAGCCCCCTGCCGTCCCGGCGCGTCGTGGGCCTCGACTACTCGCTGCCCATGACCCAGGTCGCCCACGGCAAGGCCGCCCAGATCGGCGAGGGCGCCCCGACGTTCGTCAACGCCGACTCCGAGCATCTGCCCTTTGCCGACGCGTCCTTCGACGTCATCACGTGCAGCAACTCGTTCCACCACTACCCGCAGCAGGAGGCGACCATCCGCGAGATGCGGCGGTTGTTGCGCCCCGGCGGCCGGCTGATGCTCATCGACGGCTTCCGCGACAACGTGATCGGCTGGTTCGTGTTCGACGTGATCATCACCAAGATCGAGAGCACGCCGGCGGCGAAGATTTTTCACGCGCCTTGGTCGCTGATCCGCGAGTATTTCCGGCGGGCGGGGTTCCGCGACATCCGTCACCGGAAGACAAACATCTGGACGCCGATTCTGCTGACGGTGGGAGAGGTGTGAAAATTGGGAAGGCACAAATGCACGGAGGCAGAAGTGATTCTGAACCCGAAGCGCTAGCGAGGGAGTAGTCGGCAGTCAGGTAATTCATATATCAGCCCGCTCACGGTCGTTGAAGCGGCAGGATGCTGAGACGGACTTACATTTTGGCATCGGCCCCTTGATTCGGGTATTCTTAATGGGTCGGTATATGGGGTCCATCCCATACATTGGTTTGGGCGGATATGACGCGCATTTCACACACTCCGGTTAAGGCCCAGGCGGTCGAGGCCAGCAGCCCTCTCTCGCAAGCGGAGAGAGAGTCCGCCGTTCATTCCCGCTACTTGAAGCAAATTCACGACCTGCAGGCCGTGCTGGAGGTTTCGCGAGATATTACCGCGACGAGCGAGTTACTCCCGCTTCTGCACAAGGTCGAGACGGCCGCGCTGAAGGTGCTGGACTGCGAGCGGGCCACGGTGTTTCTCTACGACCGCGAGCGGGAGGAGCTGGTCAGCCGGGTGTCGACCGGGGTGGACGAGATTCGGTTCAGCGTGACGCAGGGCATTGCCGGCGAGGTGGCACGCACCGGGCAGATCATCAACGTGCCCGACGCCTA
>DATMEE010000529.1:0-11515 GCA_035557035.1 Phycisphaerae bacterium | reverse complement strand
CACGCGGCGGCACGATGCGATCGAAGTGGGCGTTTCCCCGCGCGGAGCGCTGTCCCTGCTGCGGGCGGCCCGGGCGTCCGCGCTGCTCCACAGCCGCGACTACGCGGTTCCCGACGATTTCAAGCTGCTGGCCCGGCCGGTATTCGCCCATCGCATCGTGACGAAGTCGTACCTGCGGGAAGGTCATTCGGCGTCGGCGGATCAGATTTTGATGGAGATTCTGGAGAGCGTTCCGGCGCCGAACTAGATACCGCGTTGAAGCTCTGCTGTAGTGTGTCATGCACACGGCCAGCGTTCTCACAAGACTTGGAGTTGAGAAGTTCACGACACGAAAGGTTCCTCAGCCCCAACGGGGTTGCGGCACAACCCCATTTGGGGTTGAGGTACCTCCCCGCGGCGCGGACCCAGGATAGCCGCTTCGCGTCAACCCTGGGCTAGGGGACGAAGCCCCGTTTGGGGCATTTTCAAATGACTGCCTCCACTGGGATTCAATCGCGATGAAGCGACGATTTCGATTGCTGCCACGGCGCCGGCCGATCATGGGGGTCGGGTTTCGACCGACGCTCGGCGGCACCTGGTTCATGGCCGGCGCGGCGATGATCGCGGTGGCCGCGCTCGACGCCGACGTCAACCTGCTCGTGGTGATTTTCGGTTGCTGCGTCGGGGCACTGGTCATCAACGCGTTTTATGGGTGGCGCACGCTCCCGTTGCTGACATTGAAACGAATCGTGCCGGAAACGGCCGTCGCCGGCGAGGCTTTTGTCATCCGTTATGTACTGACCAATCGCAGCCGGATGGCCGTCGCGCGGAATCTTCTGATTGAGGATATTCTTCCGCGTCGAGCCGCCATCAGCCGCCCCGAGATTTTCCTGCCATCGTTGCCCGCCGGCACGTCGTTGACGCTCAACGCCACGGTGATCGCGAGGACGCGCGGACGACTGCCGCTCACGTCCATGCGAATCTCCACCCGGTTTCCCTTCCATCTGTTCGTCAAGTGGGTGCGGCACGATTCGGCGCAGGAGATCATCGTGCTTCCGCCGCTGGCTCGCTTGACGGGCGAGATCAAAATCGGCGCGGCGGCATTGGATTCCTCCGGCGGGAGTGGCTCACTCGGCTGGACGCGCGGCGACGAGGAGCTCTACGGCGTGCGCGAGTATCGGGAGGGCGACAACCCGCGGCGAATTCACTGGCGGCGCAGCGCCGGCCGCGGCCGGCTGATGGTCCGCGAAATGGCCCAACCGCGAAGCTACCAGATGTGGTGCGTGGTCAATACGCTGATTCGGCCGCACGATGCCGACCAGGTTACGCGGCTCGACGCCGCGATCAGCGCCGCGGCGACCACCATTTGCGACGCCCTGGAGCGCGGCGGGCGGGTGGGACTGATTTGCAATGGCGAACCTTTTGTCGTATTGCCGCCGGGGTCCGGCAAGGCGTTTCGACCGAGGGCGTTGTCCGAACTTTCCGTTCGCGGACTGAATACGACCGACGAGCTGGCCGGGCAAGTCCACCGGCAAACGTGGCCGGCGCGTTGGCATGCCCCGTGTCTGCTCTTCGGAGCGAACAACGACGAGGAGATGCGTGCCGCGGCGCGGGCGCTCACCCGCGCGCTGGGGCCGACGACGGCGTACGTGCCGGGCACGCCGGGGTTTGATTCGTTGTTCGATTGGCCGGAGCGGCCGGAATTTGTCGCGCTCCTGACATCGCGCGGAAAAATCGAGCGAGGCGCCCGTCGTGCGACACCGGGAAGGCGTTCGGCGGTCGTGCAGGCGATCGGAGAATTGCGGTCATGAAGCACCTGGGGCGCATGCACCTGAGTTTGATTCTGCTGGCGCTGGTGAACATGCTGCCGGCGGTCGAAGTGGAGGATTCGTGGGGGATTCTCGGCATCGCGGTCTGTTCCGCAATCGGGAGCATTCTCTGGTTTCTCTGGCGGCGGGGCGCAGCACCGTCCAGATGGCTGGTCTATTGCGGCGTCACCGCCGCGACGGTTTATCTGGTCTACGAGATGTTCTTTCCGCAGGAGGAGCAGACGGTTCACATCGTCGATCTTTCGCATTTCATTATCCTGCTGTGTTGCTGCAAGTTTTTCGATTTTCAGTCGTATCGGGACGCGGGGCTGATTGCGATCATCTCGTTTCTGCTCATGGTGATCAGCGCGTTCGTGACGGCCAGCCCGCTGTTCGCGGTGGCGGCATTCGTCGACGTCACCTTCGGGCTGGCGTGGCTCCTGCATTTTCATACACAGCGGGAGGCCTTCGCCGTGGCGCGCCGCCAGTCGCGCGTCAATCGAGAGATCGAACGCGCGGGCACGGCCATTCCCACCGATCAACCGCGCGCCGGCACAAAGCGAACGGTGCTGGCGTGCTCCATCCTGCTGGTCGGATTCTCCTCGCTCGTTTTCATCTTCGCGCCGCGCGGCTGGCGTGGGGGATTGTTCGGTCGAATGCAGTCGCTGGTGCCGGCCTCGGTGACGGGCTTCAGCGATTCGGTGGAACTGACGGACAACCCGGTCATACCCGATGAGACGACGGTGATGCGCGTGCGTTTTACCACGCACGGAGAAACCGTCACGGACGAATCATTTCAGGCCTACATGCGCGGCGCGACGTTCGATCAATATTTCCGCGGACGCTGGCAGCATGGCCAGGTGATCTATCCGCGGGTCATCAACGACGCCCGGATGGAAGCGCCGCTGCCGATCATCGATCTTTTTGATGCCCTGCCCGAGGAGCAGCAGATCCGGCAGGAAATCTGGCTCGAATCGTTGGGGAACGGCGCGCTTTTTTCTCTATTTCCGCCGCTCAAGGTCGGGTCTTCGGACATCGGGCGCCTAAACGTCAACCGGCGCGATTTGACGCTGTCGGCCTCCACGACTTCGAGAAAGGCTGCGCACTACACGGTCTGGTCCGGCCCCGATTCGCTTTTCAAGCAGGCCCATGCGATGCACCGCAGGCCGCCGCGGCGGGAGATACAGTCGATCATTCCGCCGCGCATCGCCGAATTGGCGGAGTCGCTTCTGCCCCCGGGAACCCAGGCGAGCGATGGCGCGGATCGCGGTCGGATTTCCGCGGCGATTCGGAATTATCTCGCATCGGACCGGTTCGAATACACGCTCGATCGCGGGAGCAGCCGGGCCGATGCCGATCCGGTGGTCGATTTCCTGTTTGAGTCGCAGCGGGGTTACTGCGAGCACTTCGCCTCCGCGATGACACTGATGTGTCAGTCGCTCGGCTTTCCGACGCGGATGGTCACAGGTTTTCAGGGTGGCGAAATTAATGAAGTCGGCGGCTTCTTTCAGTTTCGCCGCAAGGACGCTCACGCGTGGGTGGAAGTCTGGCTGCCGGAGAGCGGCTGGACGCTGTTTGATCCGACGCCGGCCTCTGCGGCAGAGACCCGGCGGGGGCAGCCATCGCTCTGGTCGGGCCTGGTGCGCCTGGTGGACTACCTGCGATTTTCATGGTCGACGTCGATCGTGTCGTTCGACGAGCGCAACCGCGAGGAACTGGCGAAGGGCCTGAGCGCCTGGTTTTTCGGCCTGTTCAAGGGGCGCGGGGAGCCGAAGTCGCTTGGCGAGGTCGTGACCGAGGTGCTGCGGGGTCCGGAGTTTTTTGAGTGGTGGCAGCGATTCTTATATTGGGTGCTGCTCGCGCTGTGTGTGGCGCTCGCGGTGCTTGCGGTCCGCGTGCTGTGGATTCTCTCGCTTATGCTGCGGGAATATTTGCCGGCGCGAAGGCGATCGACGCGCGCGTTTGTCCGGCCGGCCGAGGCGCGTTTTTACGACCGGATGATTCTGCTGCTGGCGAACAAGGGACATCTGAGGCCGCCGCAGGCGACGCCGCGGGAATTTGCGGAGCGGCTGTCGCGGGCGCACCATGATCTGGGCGAGATGCCGGAACTGGTGGAATGGTTCTATGAAGCGCAGTACGGTGCGCGGCCGTTGGGGAGGGACCGGTGGCAGCGGGTGAAGCGATTTTTGCAGCGATTGCGCGAGGATCCGTCGTTTGGGGCGGCGTGAAGTTGGCGTGGAGACACAAGATGCGGACGATCATGACGGCGATTCTGGGTGGCGTTGTGCTGGCCTGCGGCTGCTCGAAGTCTCCGTCGGAGTCGGGCAAGCCTGGCCCGGCGCCGGCTTCAAATTCAAACTCACCATCGCCGCCGCCGTCCCAGACGCCCGCGCAGTTTTTCGGCACGGCCGTGATCAGCGGGCGGGTGACGTTCGAGGGAACGCGGCCGGCGCCGCGAAAGCTGGCGATGACGGGCGACGCGGTCTGCACGAAGGCCGGCGATGTCTTCGACGAGAGCCGAATGATCGCGGCCGATGGGGGCGTTCCGCACGTATTTGTCTATGTCAAGAAGGGGATCAATGGGAAATACGCCGTGCCCTCCGACGCGGTGGTTCTGGATCAAAAGGGATGCATGTACGTGCCGCACGTGTTTGGGATTCAGATCGGGCAGACGCTGACGATTCGAAACAGCGACCCCACGGCGCACAACGTACATGGTCTGCCAAAGAAGAATGACTCCTTTAATTATTCGCAATCGAGTATCGGCATGACCAACGACGCGACGTTCTCGCGTGAAGAGGTGATGGTGAAGGTGAAATGCGACGTGCATGGATGGATGTCGTCGTATGCCGGGGTATTGTCACATCCGTTCTATGACGTGACTGACGACGGCGGCCGCTTCGAAATCGGCCGCCTGCCGGCGGGGGATTACACGGTGGAAGTCTGGCACGAGACGTTTCAGCGGCAGGCGAAACAGGTCACGGTGAAGGATGGCGAGACGTTGACGCTGGATTTCGTTTATTCAAAAGGCGCCAAGCCATAGCCGGTCACGACTCAGGCATTAGTGTGATCTCGTTCGTTTCTGATCTCGCTCGATCGCCGTCGCTAAAATGGCCGGAGAGATTTTGAAATCAGTTGCGACCAGTCGATCGAAGACATCTCGCAGGACCAGCATTTCTTGGGCAGCTGCGGTTTCGAGAACCCCAACCACGCCCGTGATAGTTAGTCCTCGCGACCGGGCAAGCCGCCGCGCTTTGCGATCATCCACCAGCAAGAGGTCGGCACGTAGTTCAATCGCCAGGCTGATTGCTTCCAGTTCTCCCCGGTCATTCAGTTCAATTGATTCGCTTATTTGGGTAGGCGGGCGAATGTGCAGCCATCCTGGCCGAGCAGCGAGCCATTCCCTGACTATAGGGGACGGGATAGCTCACTCGCAACTGCTGGTGGAATATATACAGACCCAAACAGCCGAGGCAATACGCCAATATATCCGATGCGCACTAGCGCGTTGAGCGGACTGGCATCAGAGACGACGATCATTTGGAAGCGTCAGGAAAGAGCTTTGAGAGCGTCAAGCGGTCCGCTTCCAGGTCCTCCATGCTGTAGTTCAACTCAACGCCGTGGTGGGCGAGCCATTCCTGGGCCTCGATCGACGTGTCCAAACCAAGGACTTGAGCAACTTCTCCTGCGCTCAATCGTGCCGTGCGATAACCTTCGATGGCTAGCGCCTCAAGGGCGGCCCGACGCAGATCGGTCCCGAAGGCGCGTTCAAGGGTTTGTTCGATTTCGCCGGAGATATCAATGGATTTCATGCCAACGCCCCTTGCAACGATATCCGGCGGTTGCTTCCCCTATCAAAACGGCATTCGACGGCATCCACCACCATCGCCCGCAGGTCATCGAGGTCTTCGCCCCGGGTAAAAATGCCATAGCGACGGCAGACGGCGCTGTATCCGCCCGCCTCTTTCTCTTTTTCCACAATGAAAACAATTTCTTCAATGTCCATGAAACGTACTCTCTCCTTATTCTATCGTTCGCCCCCAATCATCTCCATGCCCCCCATATACGCTCGCAACGCCTTGGGCACCGTCACGCTGCCATCGGGATTCTGATTCAGCTCCAGCAGCGGGATCAGAATGCGCGGGCTGGCGATCACCGTGTTGTTCAGCGTGTGGCAAAACACGTTCGATTTCGACTTTGCGTCCTTATAACGGAGATTGAGCCGCCGGGCCTGAAAGTCGCCGAAGCGGCTGGCGCTGTGCGTCTCGCCGTAGGCGTTTCGCGACGGCATCCAGGTTTCGATGTCGTACATCTCCACCTTGCCCTGGCCCATGTCCCCGGTGCAAACCGCGAGCACGCGATAGGGCAGCCCCAGCGCCTGAAGCACGGCCTCGGCGTTGGCGATGATGTCATGATGATGACGCTCGCTCTCCGTCTCGTCGGCGCGACAGAGCACGACCTGCTCCACCTTGTCGAACAGGTGAATCCGGTAGATGCCGTAGGTGTCCTTGCCGGCCGCGCCCGCCTCTCGGCGAAAACAGGTGGAGACGGCCGCGAACTTCAGCGGCAGCCGGTCCTCGTCCAGGATTTCATCGGCGTACATGGCGGTGAGCGGCACTTCGGCCGTGCCGACGAGGCTTTTGGCGTCGCGCTCGCAGCGATAGGCCTGCTCCTCGCCGCCGGGAAAATAGCCGGTGCCGTACATCATTTCGTCGCGCACGAGGACGGGCACGGTGACCGACTCGAAACCGCGGGCGACGATTGTGTCCATCGCCAGGCGCAGCACGGCCTGGTGCAGCAGGCTGCCCGCTCCGCGGAGCAGATAGTTTCGCGATCCGGCGACCTTCACGCCGCGCTCGATGTCGATGATGCCGAGGCGCTTGCCCAGTTCGACGTGGTCCAGCGGCTCGAAATCGAATTTGCGCGGCTCGCCCACGCGTTTGATCTCGACGTTGTCGTCGGCGCTTTTTCCGACGGGCGTTTTCGCCGAGGCCACTTGCGGAACCGTGTACATCAAAGTTTTGAATTCTTCCGCGACGAGTTGGCCTTCAGCGTCGGCATCCTTCAGTTTTTGCTTCAGCGCCGCCGATTCGGCAGCCAGCTTGTCGCCTTCGGCTTTCAGCTCCGCGGCCGGCCGGCCTTTGGCGAGCATCTCCTGATAGAGCTTGCTTTTCGGATTCTTGTAGTGGGCGATCTGCCCGGAAAGTTCGTTGCTCTTGGTGCGGATCGTGTCGGCCTCGTGCTGGAGTTCGCGGCGGCGCTGATCGATGGCCAGCAGGCGGTCGAGGTCGCAGCGGATGCCTTTGACGTCGCAGGTCTTGCGGATGAGATCGGGGTTTTCTCGGATGAATTTGATGTCGAGCATTCGAGGAGTTTCCGGGGTGGGCCTGGTGCGTTGAAATTCGTGGATTTCAGTTCTTGGTTCTTGGTTTTTAGTTTCTGCACGCGACATCTTACGGGAAATTTGTGGGTCGCAAAGTGACTTAACCGCCACGATCAATGACAGCCTTTGGTATGAAAGCGTGAAAATGGCGGTATATTGGCGGGGTCAAGTTTCACCCCTGCTCGGATTCTGCCCATGCTTCGCTTTTTCTGTTGCGTTCGGTCGCTGCGTCTCGTGAAGAAGGCAGCGCTTTTGATGCTCCTGTTCGCTGCATCCGCCCTCGATTGCCCGCCGAACGGCGGCACGCCGGGCAGCGGTTTTCCGCGCACGGTTGCCTGGACGCAGACCGTCGTAAATGACGACGCGGGTGCGCGGCCCAGCGCCATCGTCGCCGCCGATTTTGACGGCGACGACCTCACCGATCTGGCAGTGGGCCATCAGGGCTTCGAAGCCGAGCCGGCGCGAATCGTCCTGCTCTTTCGACAGGAGGACGACACGTTCTCACCCGTCGCCATTATCGAAGGCGAAAGCATCGCGGGCGTCGCGGCCCTCGCCGCGGCCGATCTGAACGGCGATGATCGCCCTGATCTCGTCGCGGCGTGCGCAGGAAGGCTTGCATACCTCCCCGCGCCGGAAGAACCGCGACAGGCCGACCAGTGGGCCGGCTTTGAAATCGACGAGTCGATCGCCGGCGAGGGGATCGGCCAATGGAACGACGTGGCCATCGCAAACATCGACGGAGTAAATGGGCCCGACATCGTCGCCTGCGGCCAGGACGTGGGCCGTCTATCGTGGTTCGCTAGTCCGTCGGAAGCAATCGCGACCGGCACGGGGTGGCAGCGGATTGACATCGACGCCGAGACCCGCGAGGGGGCGTCGTCGATTCTCGTCGTCGACGTGAACGGCGATGGGAAGATCGACGTTTTTTCCACGGCGCCCGGCGAGGAATCTGCTCGAATTGCGTGGTACCAGAACCCGTCGAATCCGGTTACTGAGCCGTGGACGAAGTTCACCATCGGCAACCTGCCGGCGGCAACACGGATCGCCATCGGCGACTTGAACGTCGACAGTCGACCGGACGTGGTGGTCCTCAATCCGCCGGGACGGCAGATCGGCTGGTACATGCGTCCCGCGAATCCGGCCGACGCGTGGACGGGTTTTCTGTTGACGCAATACGGAACCGCCACGCCGGTCGATATCGGCGTCGCGGACACCGACGGAAACAGCCAACCTGACGTCGTGGTGGCATCGCGCACGCCGGGTTCGCTGCGGTGGTTTACGCCGGTCGGGACGCAAACCGATCAATGGATTGAAAACAACCTGTTCGATTTGCCGCAAAACGTGAACATGGGCCGCTTCGTGCTGGAGGATTTCGACGGGGACAACCGGCGGGACGTGATCGGCTGCGCGCTCGGCGAAAACACGGCGGACGATTCGGTACTCCGGTGGGAAAATCCAGAGTAAGATAAGAATCGCTCGCACTGGCTTTCTACGTTCTCAATTCTACATTCTCAATTTGGAAATAATCCTTCAGAACTTCAGGAATCTGAGCGCCCGCGAGCTTCGTCTGAGGCAGCCTGTCAAACGTGTGCCAAAACAAGTGCCGTTTGTTTTGCACCTTTTGCTTCTTGATGAACTGGATCATGCCGTCCAGCGTCTTGCCCGTATAGGTGCCGTCCATGTCCAGGGCTTCGAGCGTCTGCATCTCCTTCGCCAGCCGCGTGCCCGACTCCGTCGGCACCGCGTAGCGCTTCCCGCGAGCGCTTCGGATTACAAAGATGCCCTTTGAGTGAACCGGCAAATGCGGCACGGCCTTATCGCGGCGGCGCATGAACCGCAGCGTTCGATTCGACAGGCGACGCCAGCGCCCGCGCGTGCAATACCACTTGTACGATGCCACCACGCCGACCACGCGCGCGTCCAACCCCGCGATCTGACAGCCCAGCGCGAGGCCGGCCGCCGTGCCGAGGCTGCCCAGGGCCACGTAGATGAAATCCGGTGGCGGCAAAATACCCGAATCGATTTGCCGCCGCAGCTCCAGCGCCGCGTTGACGTGCCCGAGGCATGACAGCGGCGTCGAGCCGCCGGCCGGAACGTAGGCGCATGGGCCGTGGTCGCCCGAAGAAAGCCTCGATCGCCATTGCATGAGCTTGGGAAGCAGCGTGAGATAGTTCGCCCGCACGTACTGCACGCCCGCGTGTATCCCACTGGCCAGATTGGCCCGCACGTAGTCCGCCATCGGCTGATCGATGATGACGGCGGTGGTGCGCATGTGGAATTTTTTCGCGTGAAACGCCGTGCGGCTGACGTGATGGCTGCCGGCCGGCCCGAATACCAGGAGCGATTTCGCGTCGAGGCTGCGCGCGTGGGCGAGCAGAAACTCCAGCCCGCGCACCTTGTTTCCGCCGCACGCCGCGTGGCTCAGGTCCTCGCGCTTGACGTGGAGCGAATCGAGACCGTGGGCACGGGCGAAGTTCGGCGCTTCGACCACCGGCGTCGGCCATTCGCCCAGCGGCACGTGCGGCACCCTGTCGCGCAGCCGCCCGAAACGCTCGAACAGCGGAAGAACGGGGTATCGCGGCTCGTGCTGGGGCTGTGTCACCATGTTCCAATCAGTCGTTCGATAATGTACTCGGCGACGGCCGCGATCGTCAGAGAGGGCGCGTTACCCGTCGGCGTGGGAAAGACGCTCGAATCGGCGATGTACAGACCGGGGTGCCCGAACACCTCGCCGAAGCGATCGGTCACGCCTAAGTCCGGCGAATTCGCCATGACCGCGCCGCCCATGGGATGCACCGTCGTCGGCATTCGCCGCTCGCACCATGCCGGCGTAGCTATTAGTCGCCCCCCCATTGCGACGGCGAGCTCGCGGAGTCGATCGATCCGGCGCTTGTCGAACGCCGCGCTCTGTTTCTTTTCACGCCGCATCTGCAACTTGCCCGCCGCGCCGATGTTTAATGCAGCCGGGGCATCGTCGAACCCCATCGCGGCGAACGCCCATGCGCGACCCCAGCGCGAAGAAATCGATTCGAGCGCGAGCGGCATGGGCCACGCGCCCATCTCCATCAGATACAGGCGGTCGGATTCCCAGAGGTCGATCCACGCCGTCGTCGGCGGTCCGGAATCTCGACTGGGCGTCGCGGAAGACCCGACGATCATCGCGCCGAGGTCTCCGTTGGTGAAAAAACGCCGGCCAAGCGCGGGACTGACGGCCGGAAGTGATTTTGCGACATCGCGGCAATGGAAAAGCAGGCGAATGGAATTCAGCGCGCCGGCCGCGAGCACCACGCGGAGCGCACTCAAGCTTTCTTCGGCGAAGTGATCCTCGTGCCAGTGCCGGAAGTAGACGCGAAAGCCGTTTGAGGATGGGACGATGGCGCAAACTTCATGCAACGGCCGAACCTGTGCGCCGCTGCTCTCCGCGAGACAAAGGTAGGTTTTGTCGAGCGACCGCTTCCGGCACGCATGGCCACCCTGAAGCCACGCGGCGGTTTCACGGCGCACGCCGCCGGTGGATGCGACGTGCGCGAGTTCGCCGCCATCCTCGGGCCAGTCCATCGCCAGCGGCAGGGCAGTCATGTCCGAGCGCAACTGGTTTCCGATCTGGCGCAGCACCCGGGTTCGCTCCAACTCGACGGGCGTGGGCGTCGGCAAAATGACGCCGGCCGCGCGGGCGTAATAGGGATCGAGCATCGGACGCGTGATGCCCGGCCAATGCGCTTCGAAGATTTCCGGGCGGGCCGGCAGCGTCGCCGCCGTGTAAATCCGCGAGCCGCCGCCGACGGCGTTCGCGGTCAACGCGCCCAATCCCCGGCCGGCGTGCAACTGGAGAATGCCGTGCGTGCCGCGGCGATGAATGAATGGCCGCTTGCCCGCCGCCATGTCCTCGAAATCGGCGGCGTCCAGCCGCGGCCCGCGTTCGAGCACGACGGTGCGCAGCCCCGAATGTGCCGCGCGTGCGGCACAAACCGAGCCGCCGAACCCCGAGCCGATGATGGCGATGTCGAAATCGCAGCCGGACATGAAGATGATTCTAGGGCAGATCGAGAAAACGCGAAGCGTAGCGTCCGCCGTCTCGGCGGACGGAGTGGCGTCGGTCGTTCTCAATATCTGCGCCGCGGAATCGCCCGGAAGGGCGCACGCAGGTTGCCAGAGGTGAATGCGGCGAAGCCGAGTGAACCTCTGGTCAAAAGGCTCTCATTTTTTCCCCCGCCCGGAGAGCCTGAGAATCTTTTGTTGGTTCCGTATTTCTCCGGTCTGGCGCGGGTAAATCTTTTTTGGGAATCACGTCTTCCCGCCTCTGAGGTTGTCGATCCGGCTGCTGAAGCCTTCGCCTCCCATCCAG
>DATMEE010000528.1:0-3171 GCA_035557035.1 Phycisphaerae bacterium | reverse complement strand
CGAACGTGATGAACTCGAATTTGTGTTCATCGACGCCGATCACCGCCACCCAATGCCGTTACTCGATCTCCTCCGGCTTGCGCCCTACATCAAGCCCGGAGGATGGATTCTGTTACATGATACCCGGTTGGGCACGATGGGCCGCGAGGCGAGCAAGAACAGTCAGACCTCCCGCTGGGTGACGGCCTATGGACCGGAATGGCTTTTTGATTACTGGCCGTTTCGAAAAATTAGCGGCGGCAATATCGGTGCAATCCAACTTCCTGACGATAAGAGCGCGCTGATTCCATTTGCCCTGCGTTTGATGTCGATGCCTCTTGAAATCGAAGATAGGCACGAGCGCACCATACGCCGTGCGGTGCATCGAACCTTCGAGAGACTAATTTGAGATGAAAATATCTCCATCAGTCGCCGGCACGGAAAAGTTGGTTTGAAACTTTCTGCCAGAGGGCGGAATGCGCCACGTCCTCGTGGTTCAGACGTGACGACGCCTGTCTCTTTGTGTACTGGCAACGGCCGTATGCACCCGACGCCATTGCACTGCTCCTGGAGCGGGTGACAGAATGCGATCGACGACGAGTGCAACGGCGTCACGGGAGACTTACTAGGTGGCGCTGAAGAGCTGAAATTGAGCCAGCCTGCCCTCAGGCGGTTGAGATCAAACGTCGCGGCGCAACACGGCACGAGGGCGTGCCGTCTCCAGGGGTTACAGCGGCAGATGTGCCGGGTTGTCCCGGCCAATACGCCGGCGGTTCCCGAATGATGAGATGACCCCCTGGGCCTACGAAAGCTCGTCGCCCTATGAAAACACGAAACTTAAAAGAAGCCGGTGCATTTAATCCGCGCATTTTCACGGCGTTCATCCTCGGCTCCGCCGCTGTCTGGATGGCGATGTTCAGTTTTGCGGCGACGCCGCCCTCCGGGGCTCTCACCGAATCGTCTGGCCCGCTGGAATACACCGCCGGGCCTTTCTTTGTGCCCAACGCTTTCGGCAACAGCATTCCCGGCGAATGCGACCCCGATCCGTCGTTCCCGGTCGTGCCATGCGACGTTTACCGGCTGACGGTGACCCTGCCGGCGGACTACGCTACGACCCACCCGAACCAGAGCGTTTTCGTGAGAGTCGAATGGGGAACCGCCGCCGCGGATTTCGATCTGTATCTGTGGGATGCGGCCAGCTGGCCGAACCCCAGTTTCCCCCAAGGCACGCCAGTCGCCCAATCGAAACAGACCGCCACGAACTTTGAACAGGTAGAGATTCCGGCCGTGGGCGGGACGCGTGAGCTGGTGGTTCAGGTGAGCACGACGTTGCCGGCGGGCCAGAGTTTCACCGGCAAGATCTTTCTCGGGCCGGCCTCCCCCGCGAGTGTTCCAGTTGTGCCCCCGGGCAACGCGAGCGGCATCGCACCGCGCTTCCAGCAATACATTCCGAGTGAACCTAACGGCGCGCCTTCGGCAAGCCTCGGATTGTTCGCTGCCGAGCCGACGATCTTCGGCAATCCGAAGACCGGCAGCGCCTTCATGATCGCCGTCTATGAAGTCCTGCGCATGAAGTTCGATGACAGCACTTCGCCAGCGCGCGTGACGTGGGAGCCGAAGGACCGGCCAACGAACATCAGCACGAAGGTGACGCTCGATCCCCTGATCGTCGGAGATCCTGCGACGGGCCGAATCTGGGCGATGCAACTGACCGGTGGCCAGTCGTCCACCGACTTCAGCGACGATGATGGCGAGACCTGGACGCCCACGCTGAGTGGCGGGTTCGCCAGCGGCGCGGACCATCAGGGCATGGGTGTCGGGCCCTATCCGACTACCGGCCTTGGCGCGCTGATTCCGCACGCTACTTATCCAAACGCAACCTACTACTGCTCGCAGGACGTCGTGACGGCGTTCTGCTCGCGCAGCGATGACGGCGGCCAGACCTATGGGCCGAGCGTGCCGATCTATAATTCGGTGACCGACAAGTGCGTGGGATTGCACGGCCACCCAAAAATCGCGCCGGACGGAACGGTGTATGTGCCGAACAAAGCCTGCCAGCTGGACACGCCGGTGATCGGCAACGGGCTGCTCAGTGCGATCGTGTCGGAAGACGCTGGCGTCACGTGGAACATTCGCAAGATCCCCGACAGCACCGGCGGGTTGGTGAGCAAGGGCGATCCTTCGATCAGCATCGACAAGGACAACAAGGTTTATTTCGCGTACCAAAACCTGAATAACAATCACATGTATGTGGCGACCTCGACGGACCGAGGCGTCACCTGGTCGCCGAGTGTGGATATCGGTGCGCTCGCCGACGTGAACTACGCCGTCTTCCCCGCGGTGACGGCAGGCGACTCAGGCCGCGCTGCGGTCGCCTTCTTTGGATCGACCTACACGGGCCCGGAGACGAACTACCAGAGCATGGAATTCCCCGGCACGTGGGATCTCTACGTCGCCACGACGTATGACGGCGGGAGTACCTGGTTCGTAGCGAATACGACGCCGAATGACCCGATCCAGGGCGCATTCGCTGGCATCGCTAACGGCGGCGATAACCGCAATCATTACGACTTCATCGACGCGGAAACCGACGCCGAGGGTCGCGTTATTGTCTCCACTTCCGATGGCTGTATCGGAGCGTGCCCGCAAAACGGCGGACCGAATAGCTTCACGACAATAGGGATGGTGATCCGCCAGTCGGGTGGGCGGCGGATGTTCGCGCAGTTTGATCCGCAGGAACCGGCGGCCCCGGCTGCGCCGTTGATCAATGGCTATCGCTCCGCGAAATTTGTCTCCTTCACCTGGCCTGAGCCTGATGGAGCCGGCGGTACTGTCACCGGCTACAACGTTTACCGCACCGTCGACGGTGGCGCGGAAACGAAAATTCGCTCCGCAGTCGCGGAACGCCGCGTGGTCGAGTTAGCCGAGCCGACGAAGAGCTACAGCTACCGCGTCACCGCATTGAGCGCTCAGGGTGAAAGCGCCTCCAGCAACACCTTCGCGCCTGCGGTCGGCGAGAACGCGCCCAGACCCGAACTATCCTGCGCTGTGCCGGGTCGGCTCTACCACGACCGGACGACCGAGGGCGGGACGTTCCCGAACAACGACATCGCGAGCTTCGGCATCGCCGAGCCTGAGGACATGCCGGGCAAACTCGTCTTCGTCGTGAACAACGCAGATCCGTCTTTGGTG
>DATMEE010000527.1:0-4831 GCA_035557035.1 Phycisphaerae bacterium | reverse complement strand
GCCTCCACCCAACCCTTCGGTCCAGACATCCTTTTCATATCGATCAATAAGAGTCCAGTTTGTGCACCTGTTGTCCGAACAACGGCAAGTGGGTCCGATCTCCTCGTCATACTCGTCACACCCCGATTTAGGGAGGGGGGTCCAAAGGCAGACGAACGGGGCTGAGAACGGAGGACAAGGTATCTGGTCACAACCGGCCGTCGTGGGAGCTTCCGGCGTGAAAAGCGTCCATGCCAGCGAAACTATCACCATTCCGCAAGTTTTTCTCAACATGTTCAGGTCCTCTCGTTCAGATATTGCCGTTTTTTCTCCGAAGGCGCCTACAGGCAAAACACTCCACGATGGTAACGGGGGGGGGCGCTCGTTGTCAGCAAGAAAATCCGAGAAGCGACTGCGTGCCATGTGCCTGCGCAAGTGCCAGTCGATGCAGGGGTTAGTTTCGGCCGTTCGGGTAATTCCCAATGGAATTCGTGAGTCATCGAGAGTGGTCCGCACGGGAAAAAAGGTGTATGGACAGCACTGCATGCGTATGTCAGCCCCGATCGATGGGTGGCATTATATTGGCACCACGCGGGTGCCGCGCCCGAAGCCGGCAACCTGCAAGCAGTCATCGCGCGAACATTCGGCGCGAATTGAGCGATGGTTCAGCCGCGAAGTGAATTCATCGAGGGAACACATCATGATTCGTCGTGTCGCCGCTTTTCCCGAACACTTGCCGTTTCATCGTCATTCATACTTATTGAAGTGTCGGTGACCGCGGATTGGTTCCATTGGCGCAGGCCCCATTTTGATGCGATCAGTCCGGACAAGAATTTCAAAACGACGTTCGACGCGCTGGGAGTGATGAGAATCCGGTCGTCGGAGAATTTGCTCGAAAGCGGAGTGGGTGATGCTACCGACGGCGACATTCGCGCCTCGTCGGCCCTGCCGGGCCGAAAGTTTGTAAGGGTCGCAGACCAGGGGCTTGATCGCTGCGCGATCCGCGCCCCTGGCAACGATCGCGCGCCCTGCCGGGCGAAGGATTGATGTGAAGATCAGATTGAGAGAGGTTGGTGCTGCGGCTAGCATTCGAGTGCCCCCGACTTCCGTCGGGGGTTCTGATGCGGCCAACACCTGCCGTGCGGGTTCTGATGAATGGGCAGAATCTCATGAAACGCGTTGCACGAAGTAATCGGGTCCAACTCTCACTTGGGCTTTTTGTACTGGCGTCGGGAATTGTGGCGGCGGATTGGCCGCATTGGCGGGGGCCGAATTATGACGGGGTCAGCCCGGAGAAGAATTTCAAGCGGACGTTCGATTCGCTGCCGAAGGTGTGGGAGCACGCGGTGGGGTCGGGGTACAGCGGCATCTCGGTCGCGGGCGGGCGGGCGTATACATGTGGGGTGGAGAGCGATCAGCAGACGCTGTTCTGCTTTGAGGCCGACACGGGCAGGGTCGTTTGGAAGACCGCGTTCGAGGAGAATTACAAGGACCAGTGGGGCGACGGCACGCGGGGGACGCCGACGGTCGCGGATGGCAAGGTGTACATCATGGGGGCGCGGGGGACGGTGTCTGCCACGATGCCGGCACGGGGAAGAAGGTGTGGTCGCGGGATTATGAGAACCAGCCGCAGTGGGGATACTCGGGGTCGGTGCTGGTGCGGGGCGATCTGGCGATCGTGGCGACCGGAGGCAAAGGCGGGGCGGTGCGGGGGCTGGATAGGAACCTCGGGACCGAGGTTTGGACGTGCGGGTCGGACGATGACTCGGGATACGCGACGCCGTATCCGTTCACGTTCAACGGCGTCGAGTACGTGTGCGCGTTTCTGGGCAACGGGGCGGTGGTGGCGGACATCAAGACCGGCAAGGAGGTGCTGCGAATTCCGTGGAAGACGGACTGGAAGGTCAATGCGGCGACACCGATTTTTCACGACGGGCACTTGTGGCTTGGTTCGGGGTACAGCACGGGGTGTGGCGTGTACAAGCTCTCGGTTCAGAACGGGGCGTTGTCGGCGAAGGAAGTGTGGCAGAGCACGGTGATGCTGAACAAGTTTCAGACGCCGGTGCTGTTCGAGGGGCACCTGTATGCGTTTGACGAGCGGGCGTTCAAGTGCGTGAACTTCATGAGCGGCGAGCAGAAGTGGAAGCGGCGCGGGGAGAATGGCACGGTGGTCCTGGCGGACGGGCATCTCATTGCGCTCTCGGAAAAAGGGGAACTTTTTGTGGGTCGAGCTTCCGCGGAGGGGTTCGAGCACACGGGGCGGGCGGCGATTCTGGACGACCGATGCTGGACGGTGCCGACGGTGATCAATGGGAAGGTGTACGCGCGGAATCTGGAGCGGGTGGTTTGCTTTGATATCAGCAAGTGACGCGAGTGCAGCAGTCTTCTTGGTTCGGCAAGATCCTTCGTGGCTGCTACTCCTCAGGATGACGTAGGTTCGGCATCTTACTTGCTAAAGGGATGGATTGAGATGACTCGATACGTCGAACCTTTCGGGCCGGGCGTGGAGTGATAGAAGGTCACACTTGAAACGCGCTGTGGGCCGGCCGCGAAGTCGTGCTCTTTGTCGACCACTTTTCGAATCTCCGGCGATGAACAGGGGTTCTTGTTTCTTGCCACGGTCAGATGCGGGGCAAATGGCCGGCACTCGCGGGGGAAGCCCAGTGGCTCGACGGCGGATTCAATTGCTTCGTGCAGACGATTTAGAACGCCTGTTGGCTCGTGCAGTCCCACCCAGACCACATTGACCGCGCCGCGCGGACCGAAGCAGCCAATCGCGCTCAGTCGTACGTCGAATGATTTCTGATTCGCGGCCAGCTCTGAGAGGAGCGAACTAATGGCGGCAGATTGCGATTCTTCGATTTCGCCGAGGAACTTCATGGTAAGGTGAAGCTGTTCAGGCTTGGTCCATTTCAGGTGCGGCAGGTCGCGGCCAAGTCGGTGCTGGAGCAGGAAAAGCTCGTGCCTGATTTCTTCATTGAAGTCGATGGCAATGAAGGTGCGCATGGAGATAGGGTCGCCCTATTTTTGCGTGCCATGTCCAAGAGCCGCCGTGAGTGCCGACGGCTTTGCGCCCGCATGTGCAGGATCTGATCGGCAGTCCGGCGGCTACCGCTTCCTTACGGGCGCGGCTCTGTTTGTCAATCAAACGTCAACATCCGGCGATAGGTGGCGAGGCGCTGGTTCACGTCGTCGTGTGTCGCGGCCTTGAGAGCAAAACTGGAAAAGTCCTCGATGCAGATCGAGGCGAGACAGACGCCGTAGGCCAGGCCGGTTCGCAGGGCCGCCAGGTCGATGCGATCGACGGAGGCGAGGTAGGCCATCATCCCGCCGGCGAAGCTGTCGCCGGCGCCGGTGGGGTCGACGACTTTCAGCGTTGGATAGGCCGGCAGCGAGATGATTTCGTCGTTCGTGACCAGCACGGCCCCGTGCTCGCCCTTTTTTACCGCGACGAAATGGGGACCCATTTTCAGGATTTCGCGGGCGGCGGGGACGATCTCGCGTTGATCGGTGAGTTGCCGGGCCTCGCCATCGTTCATGATGACGCCGTGGACGAGGCGCAGAGTTTGCAGCAGCTCTTCTCGCGTGGTGTTGATCCACAGGTCCATCGTGTCCAGGGCGATCAGTTTGGTGCCGCGGAACTGCTCGATGAAGCCGCGCTGGACGGCGGGGTGCGTATTGCCGAGAAAAATATAGGCGGAATCGCGGAAGTGGGCGGGGATCGGCGGCGGGGCTTCGGCGATGACGTTCAGGTCTGTGCGCAGGCTGTCGCGCTGGTTCATGTCGTCGTGGTATTTGCCGTGCCAGCGGAAGGTTTTCGAGCCGCGGCGGACTTCGAGGCCGCTGGTGTCGATCGACCGACCTTCGAAGAATCGCACCATGGCGGGGGGGAAATCGTCGCCGACGACGGCCACGAGCCGGACGGGATGAATGAGTCCGGCTGCGAGGGCGAAGTGAAAGGCAGAGCCTCCGAGGACGTCATCGACGCGGGTCTGGGGGGTTTCGACGGTGTCGATGCCGACGGTTCCGGTGACGAGCAGGGACATTCAGTGTTGCTCCATTGCAATAGACGACGTGCCGTCCGAGCCGAAGCGCTTGGCGAGGAGAGTCAGTCGAATCAGGTCCGAGCACAACCGTTCAACATCAAGCCTCCGCCGCTCCTTCGGAGCGGACAGATATCCAAACACCTTATCCACGGGTTCCGCTTCGCTCCACCCATGGCTACATCCCGTCGCTCCTTCGGAGCGAAGAATGTAAATCGGATTCTCATGCGTGAGGTAAAGAGAGATTTTGAAGTAGCCGTAGATGAGGGTCAAGCTATCCGGTGGAGGAATCTCGATTTTCAAAATCAGTTTCGCGGATTCCGGGTTCGTGTCATAATGGTATCGCGATGCGAAGTAAGCGGGGATGGTTTTTGGAAACTGTAACGCGGCGGCGATGGATCGCCAGACGGCGCTGGGCGATCGCGCTGATTTTGCTGCCGCTGCTGGTTTCGCCGGCGTGCGGGTCCCGACGGCGCGACGCCCGAAATGCGAATGAGAACGAGCCGGCCCGGCTGGCGTCGGCCGCGGATCGGAGCAGCGATTTCGATCCATCCACGGTTCCCGGACGCGTTCACCAGGTGCAGCCCAACGAGACGCTATGGAGCCTGTCCGAAATGTACTACGGCAACAGCCGCCACTGGCGAAAGATACTCGTCGCCAACCGGCGGCGGGTGACCGATCCGACCAGTCTCACGGTGGGGATGAAGCTGATTATTCCGTGAGGAAGCCGGCAAACGGCAAATCGGACGCGAATCGACCTGCCGCTCCGGGTGCATCCGTTTCGCGCGCAGCAGCCGCGCAACGCAATC
>DATMEE010000526.1:0-7036 GCA_035557035.1 Phycisphaerae bacterium | reverse complement strand
CGGTATCGATGGCATCGCGCCTACTCTGACATCCACAACGAGTCGTCATTACGAACGGTACAAAGTGGGGAATCGATTCAGGCGCCTTACGAACGTCGAGTACGCAAGAATACAGGGATTTCCCGACGATCATTGCTCGCTTCTCGCGGTTTACGATCAATACGCACTATTCGGGAATGCCGTTCCGCCGCCGATGGCCAAATGGGTGATGGAGCGCGTACGCGCGATCGGAATTCCGGCGGACGAGATTTCATACCGAAACAAGGATCTTTTCTATTTTGCAAACGAAAGAACAGCTACGCCGCATCTTTCAGCTGAAACTCGCTCAAACCATCAAAGTCGTCAATGCCTCGCTCGCGGGAAAGAACGTCGGAAAGCTTGAGCCAGTCCTCGCCCGAATCGGCAGAGGGCGTCAATTACCGCATTGGTACGAGGGCCTGAAGCGCGACTGCGCGCTTCCTAATCTTGACGGCAAGACGATAGGAAGCGTCATCGAGATGGTGTTGGTGGCTGTGTTGGAAACCTATACCTTCAAGGGTTTGGGCGTGCCGGCGTTGAAGATCAGTCCTGCAAGGGGTGTGGACCTGCCCGATCTCGATTTAGGCATCAAGTCGCCATCCGAGAATTTTTGCACAAGCGAGCCCTTCTTCTCGGCATATGAGCGTATTCTTGGAAGCGATCACAATGTCCTCGTCCTGCTTACTGATTATCAAGTGGCCAAGAAGAAACCACCGCTCAAACTTCAAATCATCGGGTATCGTTACCTCAATAAGTCCCAGATCGCGGACAAGCGACTTTGCGAAATTGCAAAATCTCATCGCGCATGGCTCGTCAAAGAGGACGAAGCAAGGGCACAACGACTGATTCGCTTCCTAGCGTATGTGAATCAGTCCGATTGGCGCGCAAGCCGATGACTTAGAATGGTCCGCGAGATGAAAGACGAAGGACTTGTCCGAAAAATCGCCGCGACTGCCAAACGAGAATTTGAGCTTACCAATAAGAAGCGATTACAACAGGATCAATTGCCGATTGCTAACGGCGAGCTGGAGGCCTTACGACGCGTTACCGAAATCAACCCTGTCCATATTGGTGTTGTTGACGCGGTCGACAATTGGGTTATCGAGACGAGGAAAGACAGTGCTCGCGCACCTAACGATGACGAGTGGAGACGGTTTCTTTCGAGTCCGCTCGACGGAATGATTGGCATGAGCCTTGCCCTTCAATGGCGTTATAACTTCGGAACTCTTTTCGGAGTGAAAGTGAGGGATGAAGATGAGGATGATGCATGACACTGTGCATCTCAAGTCCGTGAGGTACTACCCCGAGCGTGAAGGGTGGGTCGGCTGCTTGACCAGGCTGCTTGACCCACGAATAGATGGTTACGGGCAAGCGCCGCCAGAGAATATTTCTTCGAGGAACCCGGTAACGTCGGCGCCATTGACGGTTCCATCCAGGTTGAAATTGCCCGTGCAACAGGCAGGCGGAGCTGCGCATGGGTTGCCGGCCAGCAGCGCCGCGACGAAGCCGGAGATGTCCGCGGTCGTCACGTTGTTGCTCGCATCGAAGTCACCGGGGCAGCAGGCGGGAACCTCGCCGCAGTTGAGATCGAAGACGTAGGCGGCGCCGGCGTCGATCCCGCCCGTATTGTCGTCCAGGTCTGCTCCCGCCACCGCCGTGTCGCCCGACGCCGCGACCGAGCTGCCGAAGGCGTCTCCCCCCATCGCGTCGGAGGCGACCAGCTTGGAGCGCTCGGTCCAGACCGTGCCTGTGCGCGTGAAGACGTAAGCCGCGCCCTCGTCGGACCCGGGGCTCACAATGTCACCCATGACCGCCCCGATCACCGCCGTGTCACCCGATATCGCCACCGAATTGCCAAAGAAATTCTGCACCGTTTCGTCGGACGCGGACAGTTGCGCCTGCTCGGGCCAGTTGGTTCCCACGCGTTTGAACACATGGGCCAGACCGAAGCCGCCCGAGTTGGGCTGTCCGACCACCGCGGTCTCCCCTGAGATCGCCACCGACACGCCGAATTCGAAGAGCCCGGTGAAGTTCTCAAGAATGGCCTGCTCCGACCAGGTCGTGCCCGAGCGCACGTACACATACGCCGCTTCGGACGCGCCGACGACGGCCGTCTCGCCCGAAACCGCCACCGAAATGCCGGAGGCGGCCAACTGGCTCTGCTGCGTCCATGTTGTCCCGTTGCGGACGAAGACGTACGCCGAGCCGAGGCTGCCCTCTTCGCCGTTGCCGACCGCGCCGACCACGGCCGTGTCGCCCGATAGCGCGACCGAGTCGCCGAAGTACTGACTTTCCGCGGCGTCAGCGGCGAAGAGCCTGGCCTGCTGGGTCCACACGGTTCCGTTGCGGATGAAGACGTAAGCCGAGCCCGCGTCGATCCCGCCGTCGTGGTCGTCACTCGACGCGCCGACGATTGCCGTTTCGCCCGACACCGCAACGGCGAACCCGAAATTGTCAAATATTTCCGCGTCGGACGCGGTCAGCCTGACCTGCTGGGTCCAGACGTTGGCGCTCGGGACAAACACGTATGCTGCGCCTTGGTTGAAAAAACCTCCGGGCGTTCCGATCACGGCGATGTCGCCCGAAAGCGCGGCCGACGTGCCGAACCGATAGGGATTCCCCCCCAGGCCGACGTCGCCGGCGAGCAGCTTGGGAAATTGCTGCGGACTGCACTGCCCTCGCGCGGGCGTTACCGAGCTCGACGCAAGGATCAAGAGCGTCAGTGTGATAGAGCCGGCAATGCATCTTTTAGGTATAAAGGAACCGTCGGTCGCGGATGTGGCCATGTGCGTCGTCTCCTTGGTTTGGGTACTTTGCCCGGCGGCAGGAGACCAGATACGCACTTGGACTCAGTCCGTGAGCTTGGAACTTAGCAGCCATTGTAGCCGAAGGCGGGGGTGCATTTCCCACTCAATCTGAATGCGGTCGCCCCAGCAATTTTGCTGCATCTTTCTCCCTTTTCAGGAAGGCCTTGACCACGCCATGAGAAAATGTTCACCTAGTCAGGCGACCCGGAACATTCGTCTCTTGCCTTCGCGTTGCTCATCTCTCGATGGAGTACAAGCCTATGGTTCATCAAGTCGGAGAATTCCGCATCGCCCTTCGCGACGACAACGCCCACGAGCGTAAATATGCCGAGCTACTTGCAAATAACCAGGGAGATATCGATTACGCCATAGCCCGTCATTTCGTGCGCCCGGGCGACTCGGTGCTTGATGCGGGCGCGCACATTGGCTTTACGAGCCTCAGGTACGTCCAGCTTGGCGCGAGCCATGTGTACGCGTTTGAACCCGTCTCCTACCTTTTCGCTCGACTCGAAGACCTACAGTGCCCCAAGGTCCACGCATTCCCATTCGCCCTGTCTGACCACATCGGTTTATCCCCCATTTATTTGTCCCAGCGACATACGCAGGGAAATACGCTCTCAACTGAGATGAGGGACTACTTCCCGGGTCTGTTCGACCACGGCCGAGCGGAAGAGGTTCAGCTCACAACGATAGACCACATTCTGCCTCGCACGCACTTTCAATTCGCGAAGATCGACGTTGAGGGAGCAGAGGCGTCTGTGCTTCGAGGCGCCAGAGAAACGTTTGCCTCCGGCAAACCCCGCGCGATTCAGTTGGAGATTTACCCGCCGGTGTTTGAGGAGACAGACGCCGAGGCATCGCGATTCTACGATTACCGATATCGTGTGGCCTATACGTTAAATAGTATGGAATGTGTCTTCTTGGCGCAAGGCACACCGGAGTCGAGCCATCCCGACCTTGCTTCGATCCCGCCTACGTACGTTTACACGGACACCACGTTCCATCCGGTCTCGTAGCTGCGTAATTGAGTCCCTTGGGTCGCGGACGAACTCCGTCGGGATTTAATTTCCCTCCGGATCCGAAACACGGAGCAAATCTCACTGAATGAATTCGCGCCGTCCGAATTTCAAAAGAAGTCAGGCGTTATGGCATGCCTACTTGCACAGCATCGCTTGCCTGCATATTATATAGGCATGGGAAAAAAGGCCAAACAAACGACGCAATACACCATTCGTTCAATTCCCCCCGGCGTCGACCGGGCCCTGCGCCGAAAAGCGAAGGCCGAGGGCAAGAGCCTCAATCAGATGGTCCTGGAGGCCCTTCGCCGAGAAGCGGGATTTGACCAGGCGACTCAGATATATACCGATCTCGATCATCTCATCGGCACCTGGGTGGAAGACTCTGAATTCGACGCCACGCTTGCGGCACAACGGACCATCGACCCGGATCGCTGGAAATGAGAATCGTTCTCGATTCAAATCGCTATACCGACTTCGTTCGCGGCGTCGAGGAGGCGATCGACGTCATTCATCGCGCCCATGACATTCTGCTGCCATTTATCGTCCTGGCCGAACTTCGAGCCGGCTTTCGATCCGGAAGGGTATCGGCCCGAAATGAACAGAGTCTTCTGGCCTTTTTGCGCGGTGAGAGAATCTCGGTCTTGTTTCCCGACGATGACACGACGCATGGTTATGCAGGCCTGTACGCCCAACTGAAGCAGGCCGGCACGCCGATTCCCACGAATGATCTCTGGATTGCGGCTTTGACGTTACAGCATCGCGCCTATCTCTATTCCCGTGATGCGCATTTCGCGAAACTTCCGCAGATTGCGAGAATATAGTTTTTCATGAACGTTCGCGACGCCATCCTTCAGCGTTTTCGGGACCGGATCATGCGGATGCGCGGGGCGTTCGAGCGGTTTAATGACGAGGCGGCCGAGCGGGAAATGGTGGGGCCGCGCTGGAACGTGCGCGATCTGGCGGGGCATTTTCTGTTCTGGACCACGGAGGCAGGCGAGCGGATGCCGGAAGTTTCGCGTGCGGCGGCGGGCTTCGTGCAGAGCGACGATGAAGCCGCCAACGCGCGGGCGATCGAGAAGCTGCTGCCGCAATACGATCTCGACCGGGTGAACGAGGCGACGCATCGCAAGTATCGGCGGATGTCCTTCGTGATGCTGCTGCCGCAGTTGAGGGAGGCGGAGGAGCGGCTACTGCAAGCCGTGGGCGGCG
Source organism: Phycisphaerae bacterium (assembly GCA_035557035.1). Lineage (GTDB taxonomy): Bacteria > Planctomycetota > Phycisphaerae > UBA1845 > UTPLA1 > JADJRI01. The sequence continues at coordinate 1,983 of DATMEE010000526.1, read as the reverse complement.
TGGACGCGAAGTGCCTCATAGGCGACACGCCGCTGCGGAGCTGGATCGACATCCATCTGGGGCATTACGAGAAACACTGGCCGGGGTTGAAGGCGGCGGCGGAACGAGCCGCACGATAACGGGTCAAATGCGAGCATGGAGCGCCCCGTTCAGCTCGTTTAGCCCCGACCTGAAAGGTCCGGATGCTACAAGCGCGGCGTTCAGCCTGCGGGCGATGCGAGCGAATAGACCATAGACTGTCCCCGGACGCCGGGTTTGGGCCGGGCTAACCAGGAAGGCGGGTCGCAATTATTCGCGGGGGGATGGTTGACTGCCCTGCAGTTCGTTCAAAAGCTGCTGCGCGGTTTTGCGCTCATCCGGCGCGCCGGTTTGACGGACTTTCTCCAACAACGGAACGGCTTCGGCCGGCCGGCCGGTTTGAGCGTATAGGAACGCGAGCCTGAAGGCCGCGTCGGCGCTCGAGGGGAGCAGCCGGAGCACGGTCTGGTATTCGCGGATGGCGCCTGCGAGATCGTTGGTCATGACCAGGACTGCGCCGAGCGTCGCATGGAGGCCCGCGGAGTCCGGGGCCTTTTTCAGTGCCCGGCGGCAAAGCGCCGCGGCATCGGCCGGGCGATTTGCTTCGGCAAGCGCGGCGGCGAGGTTGCTCAGCAGGAGGACGTCGTCGGGATGGCGGGTTAGGGCCTGGGTGTAATCATCAATGGCGGCGGCGGGGTTGTTTTCCGCGATGCGAATGCGGTCGAAGACCTCGGAGAGTTTCGAGGATCGGAAGCCATGCTCCAGGCCTTGCAATGCCGTGCGACGGGCATCGCCCACCCGATTCGCCGCGAGATAATAGTCAACCAACGCCCGCCGGCCGATCTGGTACGCGGGGTCGAAGCTCACCGACTTTTCAAGGGCATCGCCCGCGCCGGCCGGATCGCCTTCGCGCAGCAGGAAGCGGCCCCATTCGGCCCAGATTTCGGCGGAGAGCGGGCGGGGTTCCTTCATGTCGGCTGCCGATGCGGAACCGTATTCCTCCTGCTCGAGATCCATCGCCTTGGAAAACGCATCCCGCGCGTCGCCCGGCCGGTCCAGATATGTCATGATTTTGGCACGCCAGAGCCAGAGGTTCGCCAGCCCGGGGCGCTCGCGCGTGGCGGCGGCGATCTCTTTGCCGGCGTCATCGGGCTTGCCGGTGTGCAGATAGGCCCATGCCAGATGGAGGCGATGCTCCGGAAGACTGACGAGGCCGATGCGCCGCATGGCCTCGTAGTGACCGGCGGCAGAGCGAATCTGCTCCATCTGTTCCGGGGTCGCGGTTTTGTGAAACGAGGGATTGTATTGCCAGTCCAGCGGTTGAGGGGGACCGGCAGCGAAGGCGCGGTTTCCCAACAGATCGTGATAGCGCCAGATGGCGGAATGGACGAGCATGCCGGCGAGCAGGAGCGACCCTGCCAGCCATGCGGCACCCGCCGGCGTGACGCGGCAGTTGACCTTCAACCGCATCTTCTGGACCAGTACGTCAGGACCGTAGATCAATCGCGCCGACTTCAAGAGCACATAGGTCACGATTCCGGCGATCGCCAGCGACAGCAGAAACGGAAACTGCCCGTACAGCCCGTTGACCGTCACGAGCACGACGAAGAACAAGCCGAGGGCGGCGATTTCCTCGACCAGCGTGAGATCATATTTCCGGGGCCGCGGCGCGGCGGCCGGCTTGGCGCCGAGGCTCGGCATGCCCCAGCCGACAGAGAGCGCATTCGTGGGACACACCTCAATGCAATCGAGACACTTCATGCAGCCCGGGTCGACGACCATTTTGTAAAGATTCACCTCCTGGGCGACATCGACGTTCGACGTGCAGACGGCCGTGCAGTGGCCGCACTGATTGCAGTTGTCGTTGACGCGGATGCGCGACGGGGCGAACTTGTCGGAGATGGCGAAGATGGCGCCGTAAGGACAAGCATAGGTGCAAAATCCCTTGGGCCCGAGGAAATAGAT
>DATMEE010000525.1:0-3734 GCA_035557035.1 Phycisphaerae bacterium | reverse complement strand
TATCACTTTTCATTAAGACATTGCGGCGAGTCCGCCGTGCGCGCGGCCGCAGGCCGATTGAAGGAGATCGAGATGAAACATCGAATGGGTGTTCTTGCTGCCTTGGCGTCCGCATGCGTGGGTTTCAGTGCGTTGCGCGCCGCGCGGGCAGATGATACGCTTCTGTCACGCATCCCGCCCGATACAAACACCGTAGCCGTGATCGACGTCGATAAGCTCATGAAAAGTCCGCTGGGCGTTCGAGAGAAGTGGAAGGAAAAACTCAAGAACGCTTACGCCGCCAATCCGATCCTCGTCCCGCCGAATGCAAGCCGGCTTGTACTGGCCGCGATGATCGATCCGTCAACCATGCTGCCCGCCTGGGAGGTTTCCGTTATCGAGTTGAATTCGACGCCCTCGATGAAGAAGATCGCCCGCGCCGAGGGGGGGTACGTAGACACCATCGCCGAAAAGCCATCGGTGTGGTCGCCGATCAATGCGTACTTCCTGCGGCTCGATTCCAAATTGCTCGGCACGGTCGCGCCGGCCAATCGGCAGTTCGCCGCGCGGTGGGTACGTCGCGGGGCCACGCAGGGCGATGACGTCTCTCCATTTCTTCGCAAGGCGGTCGCTTCGATGGCGCCGAACGTCTGTTACCTCTTCGCCATGGATTTGAAGGATGCAACCTCCACCAAGCGGATTCGGCACCGCATGGAAACGGGCGATTTTGAGTCGTTTGGGGAGTCGACCGTAGATTCTGAAAAGATTGGTCCGATCCTCGCTTCAATCAAGGGTGTGACGCTCCATATCAGCGTGAACGACGAAATCTCAGGCTCCGGCCATCTGGAATTCGGTCGTCCGGCCGCGGCCCTCGCCGATATCGCCAAACCGTTGCTCCTGGAATTCCTGGCCAAATGCGGCGCGAGTATCGACGATTTCGAGGATTGGAAGGTTTCCATCAAGGGCGAGGGCGTCACGTTCGCCGGCAAGCTCTCGGTCGACGGGATGCGACAACTCCTCAGCATCGTCGACCCGCCGAGCCCCCTGGCTGCCGGCGATTCCGACGAGGAGACGGCGACTGGGAATGAAGAAAGTAGCACGGCTGCGATGGCCGCCGCGTCCAAGGGCTACTACACCGCAATCGCCCGAGCAGTCGAGAACATTGGGAAACAGCTTCGCGGCGCATCTTCGTTGAGACAGGGCGCCACGTACGTAGCGCGCGACGCGCGACGGATCAACCGGCTTCCGATCCTGAACGTGGACGAGGAACTGCTGAAATGGGGCGCGGACGTGAGTTCGCAGCTCAACGAAATCGCGGCCACGGCGGGAGTGGGAGGCTTGCAGACGAAGGCTCGCGCGGTCGGCATACAGGACGCCTATGTGTCCGGCGGCAGTTCCTACAATTATGATCGCGAGATTCGTTCGAACCCCAATGACAGAATCGCCCGGCAGAACGTAAAGCGTCAGCGCCTTGCGGCCTCGGCGGAGGAAAAGGCCAGGCTCGCACAAGTTGCGACGCACGTCCTTCAGAACATTGAGACGTCCCGTGCCCAGATCCGCGCCGCCATGACCCAGAAATACAAGATCGAATTCTGACCCGGATCAGGAACCACTTCAGCTTGTTGCGGATTCATGACAACAATCAAGCCTTCACCGGCCACTGAAATCCTCACCGGGCTGGGAACTTCGGATCCCTCGTTGGTGGCGGCTCAACTTCTTCCGCTCGTTTATGATGAGTTGCGCCGAATCGCCGCATCCTATCTTCGTCGAGAACGAAAGGGCCACACGCTGAATCCCACGGCGCTGGTTCACGAAGCGTTTCTGCGTCTGGTGGATCAATCTCGCGTTGACTGGCAGGGCAAGACGCATTTCATGGCCGTGTCCGCCGAAGCCATGCGTCGCATTCTCATCGACCATGCCCGCACACGACAGAGGGACAAGCGCGGAAAAGACTGGCGGCGCGTGGCCTTCGATCAGGCTGTTTCGGAGCTGGCGCTGCCCGAGTCCGACCTCATCGATTTTCGAGATGCACTTCAGAAGCTTGCCGCAATCGATCCACGTCAGGCCCGGGTTGTGGAGTTGCGGCTCTTTGGCGGATTGAGCATGGAAGAAATCTCGACCATCATTGGCGCTTCGAAGCGCACCGTAGAGGGCGACTGGACGCACGCCAAGGCCTGGCTACGCTCGGAATTGTCTCCGGATGGCGTCAAGTGACATCTGATCGACACGCCAGAGTCAAGAAAATATTCCTTGATGCATGTGCGCTGCCGCCCGACGGACGATCCACTTTTCTTTCGAAGGCATGTGAAGGCGACGTTCCTCTCTTCACGGAAGTGCAGCGCCTGCTGGCCCATCACATCCACGAAAACGCGAATCAGAGCGAGGATCGCCCCGGCGCAGCGTCCGCGGCGCCGAGCCTATCAGAACTGCCGGTGTTTCCACCCGGACACATCGTTGCAGGGCGATATCGAATCGTTTGTCCTCTGGGTGAAGGCGCCATGGGAAGGGTATTCCGGGCGGAAGATCTCAGCCTGAAGCAGGACGTCGCGCTCAAGTTTCTCCCCGTGCTCCATGGCCTCGATCCCATCTGGCGACGCCGGGTTGAAACCGAGGTCAGGCTGTCGCGGGAAGTCTCACATCCGAGCATCTGCCGGGTCTACGATCTCGCCGAAGTCGACGGCATGCCGTTTATTTCAATGGAATACATTGACGGCGAGGACCTTGCCTCCCTGCTGCACAGAGTCGGCCGGCTGACGGGACCACGGGCGATCGACATCTCCAGACAGATTTGCGCGGGTCTCGCGGCCGCCCACGTTCACGGCGTGCTGCATCGCGACCTCAAGCCGGCAAACGTGATGCTCGATTCAAGGGGCAGGGTTCGAATCACGGATTTCGGATTGGCCGTGGTCGCGGGTCACGTCGAACGCGCCGAAATTCGCGCGGGCACGCCGCGATACATGGCCCCGGAACAGTTGGCCGGCGTCTGCGTCAATGAGAAAAGTGACCTCTATTCCCTCGGCCTGGTGTTGTACGAAATGTTCACTGGCCGGCCCGCATTCAATGCAGACAGCGCCATGGAGTACCTTCGACTCCATCTTGACGAGGCGCCGGCGCCGCCATCGGACATCGTGCCGGAAATTGACCCGCAGGTTGAAGCCGTCATTCTGGCCTGCATCCGCAAAGATCCGGACGAGCGACCGGAGTCGGCACTGCACGTTGCCGCGGCGCTGCCCGGCGGAGACCTGCTGGCTGCCGCATTGGACGCCGGACAGATTCCCACGCGGCAGATGCTGGCGGAATCCGCGGCGGAAAAAGTCATCAACAAATCTCGAATGTATCATGCCGCGGTGGCCGCGCTGGTGCTTTTCATCATGGCGACTTTCCTCGGCCGCGGCACTCACCCGATCGCTAAGGACGGCGGTGTGAAATCGCCTGATGTTCTGATCGAAAAGGCTCGGGAAGTTTCCAGACTCGCGGGTCACGGCCCTGCGACAGGGGCGATCGAGGGTCGCTATCTTCCGTCGGCAGACACGGTCTTTCCGCGAATCGTCTCCACCATTTCAGGTCCGAACTTCCGCCCGGCAGTGCCAACGGGAGTGGAGCTGCTGTTCCGCTATCGCGAGAATTCTGAATACTCCCTTCCTTCAACCGGCGATGGGCTTTCAATCGTCATGCCTGAAACAGCTGGCCTTCACGATGAATCGGCGTCAATCGCCGTGACGACAACCATTCTCGATGGCGGCGGACGACTTCTG
>DATMEE010000524.1:0-16686 GCA_035557035.1 Phycisphaerae bacterium | reverse complement strand
GCCCCACAGGGGAATTCACAGGCCACGACATGTCTGCTCACGCCATTCGGAACCAGTACCGCCACTATCGGACCTTGATCGTCCTTGTTCTCGCGATGACGGTCGGTACCTCCATGCTCTTCTGGCTAGCTCGATTCTCGCCCATAACCCCGCTGCGAAGCACTGCTTCGACCACTCGCGCATGGACGCAGATTTCGGTCCGGGCCGAGAGTTCCGGCGCCCGCGCCGGATTCTTTCACTATCGCATCGACGAGACCGGGCGGCTCTTTGAAAGCTACGCGTGGCAGGCGGGGCAGTCGGAACGGAGCGCCCCCAAGACGGTTCAAATCCTGCTGACCTGTAGTGCGCCGGAGGCGCCCGTCAATGCGGATCAAGCGAAAACCCTGGCGCACGTCATCTCAAGTCTCCAGAAGCGATTTGAGATCGCGGGCGACCGGATTTTCGTTGAAGCGGCCAAGGGTGTTGCTGATCGCGGATCGGCCAATCCCCGGCTTCGCCGCACTTAGCTCCGCTACTCGTAAGAACGCGCTACAAGGCATTTCAGTCAGTCTGACCCTTCAAAGTCCGAAAACCGACGAGCCGCGACCGGGCAAAGGCGCGATTACGTCCGCACAGTGAAAAAGTTCGACCGCGCTCTATCGGCAGCGCCCTTTTGTCCATCGCCGCGGCGATTCTTCGTTTTGTCTCTTTGCTGTATCATGAATGAATGGGCGACGGCGCCGTGTCCGCCGTAAAAGGGGACATGATTGTACCACAGCCAGGATCCGGCCGAGAGTATCTGTGAATGAAAGTATTGATAACGGGCGGCGCTGGGTTCATCGGATCGCATTTGGTCGAAGGCCTGATGCGGCGCGGGTTTCCCGTCCGAGTTCTCGATAATTTCAGCACGGGGAAACCGGCGAATCTGGCGGCGTTGCGCGATGAATCCGGCTCGGCGATTTTTGATTCAGAAGGCGAGCCTCTCCCTGGAAAATCCGCTGAATTGATTCGGGGCGATGCGTCGGATCCAGCAGTATGCCATGCTTCATGTTCGGGTGTCGAAATCGTGCTCCATCTTGCGGCCGCCCCGTCGGTGCCTCTGTCGGTATCCGATCCGGCTGCCAGCCATCGAGCCAACATTGAAGCGACATTCAGACTGCTCCTGGCAGCCCGCGACGCGAATGTCCGCCGCTTCATCTTTGGCGCCAGCAGCGCCGCGTATGGAGATAGCGAGCAACTGCCAAAATCAGAATTGATGCGATCGCTCCCGCTGAGCCCATATGCCGTTCAGAAGCTGGCCGGTGAAGATTACTCCCGAGCCTTCGCGAAATGTTACGGTCTTCAGACGCTCTCAATGCGGTATTTTAACGTTTTTGGCCCCCGGCAGGATCCGCAAAGCCAATATGCTGCAGCGATCCCGGCGCTTATCACGGCAATCCTTCGCGACGAATCACCCACTATCTACGGCGACGGCGAACAGACGCGCGATTTTACTTATATTGAAAACATTGTCGCGGCGAATCTCCTCGCGATTCAGTCACAGGAAACGCGCGGCGAACTGATCAACATCGCCTGCGGCGAAAGCTTTAGCCTGAATCAGATCATTGATCAGATCAACGAGGCTCTCGGAAAAAGTGTTCGCCCGCAATACGTGCCGCCGCGGCCTGGCGACATAAAACACTCCTGGGCGGCGATTTCGCGCGCTGAACAAGTGATCGGTTATAGCCCAATCATACCGTTTGCCGAGGGCTTGCAACGAACGATTGAATGGTATCGAGCGAACTTGTAGACTAGGTCGCGCCGTTTGATGAAAGTGCTACAACGGATCAGGCCAAGAAAATGGGATCAGAAACTATGACATCCGGCACGCGCGATCAATGGCTCGAGCGCCACCGCACTCTCGGCGATTACGAGCGGGTCGGCTATGCCGGTCTTGGGGAAGAATACAACAAGTGGATCTATCGTCTACGGCGGCGCCACTTCTTGAGGTTGGCGGGACGGCATAAGATCGATTCGAGGTGTCGAATCCTTGACGTGGGATCCGGCACTGGCTTCTATGTCGGATTATATCGAGACCTGAACGTAAGAAGCATCCACGGCGCTGATATCTCCCCGGAAGCCGTGAAGTCACTATCGCGGCGTTTTCCAGACGCCACGTTTGCGGCGTGCGACATTGGCGCCGGGCTGCCAAGCCCTGTCGCTGAAGCAGCTCCCTTCGATGTCGTCTCGGCGATGGACGTATTGTACCACATCACCGACGACAATCAATGGAAACGGGCGGTTCGAAACTGCGGCGAGGCTGTGGCACCGGGCGGGCTGCTTCTTATTTCCGATAACTTCCCCACGCGCCCGGTGCCGGTCACGGCCACGCAGTCGTTTCACACCTTCTCAGAGCACGCGTCGATTCTGAAAGAGCAGGGTTTCCGTCTCGTCGAAATGTCGCCGGTCTTCCTGCTATCGAACGGGCAGGTTGGAAGCGGAATCGGCTACGCGGGATTTGCGCTGTGGTGGTGGCTGTTCAAGCGAGTGCTGGGCGGAACATTGCGGTCCGCGCGCTCGGTCGGCGAGCCACTCGGAGCCGTCTCGGGAGCGGTCCTCACCACGATTGACGCGATGTTGCAAAGACAGTCGGTATGGACCGGCTATTCCACGAAGGTAGCTGTCTTTCGTCGTTGACATCCATCTTCTCATGGGCAAACTGATCGGCAGTTCTTGCGCGCAGCGCGAGCGCTCTTGGCATGTTTGGCTTGCCCATGCTTGAATCCCGCGAGAGCTGCCAATCCGATCCCTGGTCTTTTTCCACTGTAGTCGGCACACTCGGCCAAGCGTCCGGAATCGGAACCGATCGGATCGAACTCGTCGATAGACGAATAGGTATATAATAATTCGGCGTTTTCGATGCGTTTCTTCCGGCCGCCGGACTCACATCGCTTGGCCCACGGCACGGGCAGCAGCCTAGAGAGGGAAACTTGTACGCAATTTCCTATCAACCTCAACTGAGCGCCGACCCGGATGAGCCGGCGGACAGGCCGACTTCCATAGGCTGGATCCTGTTTGTCGGGGTTTGGTTGATATGCTGCGGCGCTGGTCTTGCGACCGCGCTACTGGCCGAGCAGATCTTGCTCGGAATCGTCATCATGGCCGTGCCGACGGCAATCGGCGTCTTCGTTAATCCGACCTTCGCCCTTTGCTGCATAGCCTTGGTTTTGCCCCTGAGCGGTTCGGTCACTTTTCAGGGATTCCTGTCCGCGGATCGCGTGGTCGGGGGTTTAGCCGCGTTAGGAATCTTATTTCACTGCAAGTTTCTTGGCCAAGGTTTGTTCGTTCGCGGTTCGCCGCTGGTGCCGATGTTCATCCTCGCCTGTTGGGCGTCAATTTCAGCTCTCTGGGCTCCCAACAAGCCGTACGCTTTTGTGAGCTCCCTCACGATTCTTCAGCTTTCCATCTGGGGGCTGGCCGTCTGGAACGGAATGGCATTTCGGGGAAATTTTTTCTGGCCACTTCGCTGCTATGCATTGGGCATGCTCGTCGTCGTGACACGACTTTATGTATCAGGAGCGCTCAATCGGATGGCCGGCACGGCCGGAAGCGCTGGTCGGGTTACGCTCGAAGGAACAAACGCCCAGGCTGTCAACCCGAACGACTTCGCCTCATATTTGGGCGCCGCATTCATCGTGGCCGTTTATCTTTTTCTCCGCGATCCCGTGAAATGGCTGCGCTCTCTGTGGGCGGTCTGCGTGTTCGTCTTTCCCGCGATGATACTCGTCACAGGCGCACGAAGCTGCCTCGCCGGTCTGCTTGCTGTCGTCGGGATGACAGCATTCACATTCCATACGATGCTTCGGTCGCGTGGCACGCTGATCGGAGCGGTCGTTGCAAGCTTGCTGCTAGTTGGCGCAAGTTACTTTGTATTGAACAGTCGCTTCGCCAAGAGCGAGGGTGTGATGCGAATCATCGATCCAAAACGGCGCGGCAGAACGACCGAGGGACGCCTTGCGCTGATTCGTGTCGGACTTCAGAACATCATTCAGAACCCGCTCCTGGGGACGGGATATAAGAACTATACGATCGCAACGCGCGAGCGGCTTACAATTCACAACGACGTCCTGTTAATCACTGCGGAACTCGGCTTGTTCGGCACGTTTCTCTTTTCTTGGTTTTACTGGAAGTTGTTCGCCGGCTCGATGGCGGTCCAAGCCCCCGCTGAAAAGTGGATGGTGCGCGCAATGGCGGTCTTTTATCTGGTGACGGGCCTGGGCTTTGCGCTCTTTACGATCAAGGGCTTCTGGTTCTTTACGCTGTGCGGCGCCTCGATTGCCCATCGCGCGCGGCAGGTCGAACAGAGTCGAGACGCGAGCCACCTGTTCGTGCCCGAAGACAGTGTTGTTCGCGCGAGATGGATCCCGGCCTATCCTACGTTGCCGTTTCATGGGTGAACCGCCGCGCTGCAAACTGGACTGATGAATTAGCATGCGAATCCTCGCCATCGCGACGCTTTATCCCTTGTCCTCAGACGATTACCCCGGACAGTTCGGTCACGGCAGTTTTCGAGCCTTGGCGGAGATGGGGCACGATCTTTGTGTGATTCGACCGCAAATGTTGTTTTACCGCTTGTTTTCCCGCGACTGGCGCCGCAAGTCTAATCGGCTGGTTCCACGTCAATATACGCTCAATAGTGTGCGTGTTTTCTGCCCGCGCTATGCACGGCTTCCCGGAAAAATGTGGAAGCCTTATGAGGCAGGGTGGCGCTATGGGCCGATTGCCAGCGTCGCGCGCGCATTATCTCGCGCAAAACCCTTCGATCTGATCTACGGTTGCGAGCTTATGCCCGACGGGGTCGTTGCTTTGCGCCTGGGGCAAGAACTTGGGCTGCCCGTGATGCTGTCCAGCATCGGAAGCGACGCGCACACGTATCCGTACCAAAGTCGGAGGGCGATGCGACAGACCGTGAAGGCGTTGTGCGAGGCCGACCTGATTCTCGTCGAAGCCCAGGGAGCGATCGGTGATATCGAAAGGCTCTCGGCCGACACGGCTCCCGTGCGCTGCTTCAACCGCGGCATCGACTTATCCCGTTTTGAGAATGCGGTGACGCGCGATGAAAAGCGTCGCGAGCTCGGGCTGCCGCTGAATCGTCAGTTGGTTGTGTTTGTCGGCGCGCTCAACGAAGGGAAGGGAATTCGGACGCTCGCGGACGCCTTTTCGCTGGTAACCAGGCAGATCGCGAACGTCGATCTGGTGTGCGTTGGTGCCGGCCCGCTGTTGACGTGGCTTCGGAACGAAGCGGTGGCGAGGGAATGGGGCGATAAATTGCATCTGACCGGGCGGCGTGCATTTACCGAGGTGCCGCACATCTTGAAGGCATGCGACGTATTTTGTCTGCCGTCCTATGCCGAGGGATTGCCAAAGAGCGTCGTCGAGGGCATGGCCGCTGGATTGCCCGTCGTTGTCACCAGCGTCGGGGGAATACCGGACGTGATGAAGTATGGAGAATGCGGCGTTTTGGTGCCGGCACGCGACGCGCATGCGCTGGCCGCGGCGCTGGTCGGCCTGTTGGCAAACGCGGAAATGGCCGCAAGAATGGGCAGGACCGGACGCGACATCGCGTACGCGCATTTTGACACCGTGAAAAATGCGACCGGTATCTTGAGATTTGCCGAGGAAGCGGTGGCGCGGGGACAGGCGCGTCTGGCGAGGGAAAAGAGGACTTGATGTCGAAGCCGATTCGCGTCATCACGATCGTGGGGGCGCGGCCCCAGTTTGTGAAGGCGGCGGCGGTGAGCCGTGCGATCGCGCGTTTCAATTCGAGTGACACGACGATGTCGCATGAGCGCGCCGATGGCGCGCGGCTCGAGGAGTCGATCGTCCACACTGGTCAGCACTATGACGCGAACATGTCCCAGGTTTTCTTCGATGAGCTGAACATCCCGGTTCCAAAGCACCATCTGGGCGTCGGTTCCGGGTCGCACGGCAGGCAAACCGGCCTGATGCTCGAAAAAATTGAAGAGGTGCTGCTTGGCAGTCGACCCGACTGGGTGCTCGTCTACGGCGACACCAACAGCACGCTCGCGGGTTCGATCGCGGCGGTCAAGCTGCACATTCCGGTGGCTCACGTCGAAGCCGGCCTGCGCAGCTTCAACCGCCGGATGCCCGAGGAGATCAACCGCGTCGCGGCCGACAGCATCAGCGACATGCTCCTTTGTCCCACGGAGACCGCGGTAATGAACCTGCTGCGTGAGGGCGTGACGCGCGGCGTATTCAACGTCGGCGACGTGATGTACGACTCGGTGCTCTTCAACACCGCTCTCGCCGAGAAACAGAGCCGAATCCTCGAAACGCTGAAAATCGAGCCCAAATCTTACTTCCTCGCGACCCTGCACCGGGCGGAAAACACGGACGAGCCCGGCCGGCTTGAGTCGATCTTCGCCGCGTTTGCACGGTCCACCATGCCGATCATATTGCCGCTCCATCCGCGCACGCAGAAAGTGATGCAGGGCCGCGCCATGCGCGTGGCGCCGCACGTCCGGATCATCGACCCCTTGCCCTACCTCGATATTCTCATGCTGGAGAAAAATGCGGTCGGCGTTCTGACGGACTCCGGCGGAATGCAGAAAGAGGCGTATTTCTTCGGCGTCCCGTGCGTGACGATGCGCGATGAGACCGAATGGGTCGAGCTCGTGGATGCCGGCGCCAACAGGCTCGTCGGGGCCGACACCTATCGAATCTTCGATGCCATGGCGTGGGCACAGGCTTGGAAGCCCGCGAAGGCGGCGGCGTCCCTCTACGGAGACGGAAACGCCGGAGCGAAAATCGTGTCGCTTCTGGCGAAAGGAGTCCGGCCGTGACGGGCGGAGGCACGGCTGATCTTCTGGAGGGTAATGCCGCACCGGACCGGAGCGCGGAACGAACAATCCGTTCGAAGGGAAAAATTGTTCAATTCTCCACCGTCCATCCGCCGAATGACATTCGCGTCTTTCATCGCGAATGCCGGGCCGCCGCCGAGGCAGGCTACGACGTCGCTTATGTCGTGCCGCACGACCGGGATGAAACCGTCCACGGCGTGCGTCTGTGCGCCGTGGCCAAGCCGCGAGGTCGGATCGATCGGATGATCGGATGCACGTGGCGCGTGTTCCGCCGGGCGATGAAGGAGAACGGCCGGGTCTACCATTTTCACGATCCGGAGTTGATTCCGGCGGCGCTGGTGATGAAGCTTGCGGGCAAGCGGGTCATTTATGACGCACATGAGGACACGCCGCGGAGCATCTATAACAAGACGTACATTCCCAAGCCCATTCGATTCGCCGCCGCGTGGATTTGCGAATTCTGGGAAGTGCTCGGGATGTGGGCGTTCGATTGTTTGATCGCGGCCACACCGGCAATCGCGCGGCGCTTTCCGAAGCGGAAGGCGGTCGTCGTCCAGAATTTTCCGATCATGGAAGAGGTCGTGCATGAGCATCGCACGCCGGTGTCGCAGCGGCCGCCAAACGTGATTTACGTCGGCGCGATCAGCCGGCATCGCGGAATCCGCGAGATGATCGACGCCATGGCGATGTTGCCGAGCGAATTGAATGCCCGGCTAATCCTCGCAGGAAATTTCGTGCCCGCCTCATTGGAGCAGGAAGTTCGCGCGATGCCCGGCTGGCGGTGCGTCGATTTTCTCGGATGGCGGCCGCGCGGGGAGATATTGGAAAAGCTGGGTGAATCACGCGCCGGCCTCGTGCTGTTCCACCCGGTGCCGAATCACACCGAGGCGCAGCCCGCCAAATTGTTCGAGTACATGGCGGCCGGCCTGCCGCTGGTGGCGTCGGATTTCGATCATTGGCGGACGCTGGTGCACGATGAACGGTGCGGGCTGCACGCAAACTCCCAGGATGCCGGGTCGGTGGCGTCGGCGATTGAAAAAATGTTGCGCGATCCGTTCGAGGCCGAGGCGATGGGCCGGCGCGGCCAGATGGCCGTGCGCGAGCGATACAACTGGAGCGTCGAAGCGGCTGCGATGCTTCGAGCCTACGAGCGTTTGATGGGTCGAGAGAAACCGTCCTGTCCCTGATGAACTTGAGATGAAGCAGGTGCTGCAAAATCTGAAGACGGGCGTCGTGGAATTGGCGGAGATTCCCGCGCCTCTTGTACGCCCGGGTCATTTGCTGATTCAAACCAGCGCCTCGCTGATTTCGCCGGGCACCGAGCGGATGCTCGTCGAATTTGCGAAAGGCACCCTGCTGGCGAAGGCCCGCTCGCAGCCGGAGCGCGTCCGACAGGTGCTCGACAAAATCAAGACCGACGGCCTTCTGCCGACGATGGAAGCTGTCTTTTCCCGGCTGGACGAGCCGCAACCGATGGGCATGTCCAATGCCGGCGTTGTGCTGGACGTGGGCGCCGGCGTCATCGGTTTCAAGCCCGGTGATCGGGTGGCGAACAATGGGCTTCATGCGGAGATCGTGTGCATTCCCCAAAACCTGTGCGCCGTGCTGCCCGATCACGTGCCGGACGACCACGGGGCGTTCGTGGTTCTCGGGGCCATCGGCCTGCAGGGGATTCGCCTGTTGAACCCGACGCTCGGAGAGACCGTGGCGGTCATTGGACTGGGAATGATCGGGCTGCTCACTGTCCAACTGTTGCAAGCGCATGGATGCACCGTCATCGGCATCGACACCGATGCTCGGCGGCTGGGAATTGCGAGAAAGTTCGGGGCGCGAATTGTCGACCTGCCCGGGGGCGCCGACGCCGTCGCCCAGGCCAAGGCGCTGTCCAAAGGCCGCGGCGTCGATGGTGTCATCATTACGGCATCTTCAAAGAGCAACGACATCATCCGCCAAGCGGCCAAAATGTCGCGGCAGCGCGGCCGGATCGTGCTGGTCGGCGTCGTCGGCATGGAGCTGGCCAGGACTGATTTTTATCGCAAGGAGCTGTCGTTCCAGGTGTCCTGCTCCTATGGCCCCGGGCGATACGACCCCCAATATGAAGAGAAGGGGCAGGACTATCCGTTGCCCTTTGTGCGGTGGACTTCGCAGCGCAACTTCGAAGCGGTCATCGACATGATGGCGGCCGGCCGGCTCGACGTGTCGCCGCTGATTTCCAAGAAGCTTCCATTCGCCGGCGCAGCCGAAGCCTATGGGATTCTGACGGAGGATCGCGAGTCTCTCGGAATCGTGCTTGAGTATCCGCGAAGCGCGCCGTCGGACGCGCGGATTGTGCTCGTCTCGCGGCATCCAGCGGAGGTCACGGCGGCGGCCGGCGGAATGGCGGTCATCGGACTGGTCGGCGCGGGCAATTTCGCGAAAGCGACGCTGCTGCCCGCGCTGAAGGGTCTGCCGGTGCGGCTTCGGACCGTCGCGAGCGCCGGCGGCGTCAGCTCGACGCACTTGGCGCGCAAGTTCGGGTTCGAGCAGGCCACCACCGACTACCGGGCGGTGTTGAACGATCCCTCCATCAACCTCGCCATGATCGTCACGCGGCATGATTTACACGCCCGCATGACGGCCGAGTTTCTTGCAGCCGGCAAGCACGTCATGGTCGAGAAGCCGTTGTGCATCACCGCCGGCGAACTGGCCAGCATTAGGGCGGCGCTTGGACATGCAAACGGTCGGCAGCTTCTGGTCGGCACCAACCGCCGCTTCTCGCCGCATACCGAGAAAATGAAATCGCTGCTGGCCGGGCGCAGCGAGCCGATGACGATGGTCGCGACCATCAACGCGGGCGTGATCCCGGCGGACTCGTGGACCCAGGACCCGACCGTCGGCGGCGGCCGGATCATCGGCGAGGGTTGCCACTGGGTTGACATGATGCGGCACCTGGTGGGCGCGCCGATCACGCAAGTGACGGCCGTGCGCGTCGGCGAAAGCCCCGGGCTCACCATGCGCGACGACAAGATGACGATCACGCTGTCGTTTGCCGACGGCTCCGTCGGCACGCTTCATTACTTCGGCAACGGCCATCGCAGTTACCCGAAGGAGACGGTCGAGGTTTTCTGCGACGGAAAAGTGCTTCGCCTCGACAATTTCCGGGTGCTGACCGGCTACGGATGGAAGGGGTTTCGCAAGTTCAAGACGCGACGGCAGGATAAGGGCCATGCCGAGCAGTTCCGCCGGCTGACCGAGGCCGTGGCCAAGGGCGGACCGGCGTTGATGCCGTTCGATGAGATCGAAAACGTGATGCGGGCTACGTTTGCGTCGGTGGAGTCGGCACACCGCGGCTGTGCCGTTGATCTGGCATGATGGCATGACGCCGGCGAGACCATTCGAGTTGGTAAGGGAATCGGCCTGCCCCGGCAGGGCGGTGCTGGCCGAGCCGGACGGGTCCCTCTACGTCGGCCGAAACTACGAGATTCACCGGTCCACCGACGGCGGGTCGAGCTGGAGCTTTGAGACTGCGATGCGGCGGGGTTTCGGGCGCCGGGCGATCGAGCCCTCGCGGCTGGCCTGCCGGGCGTTTCGACACGAGGTCCGGGCGATGGCGCGCCTTTCGGATGGCTCATACGTCGCGGCGAGTAAGAAGGGCGTCTATTTTTCTCGGCCGGGGCAGCGGACGATGTCGGTAAGCCGGGTGGAGATCGTGGATCGGCTCAAACCGCCGATGATGATCGGCGTCGGACCGGCGAATCGCGTCGTCTGGGGAGAATACAGCACTACGAACCGAGATCGGCCTGCCGTGCGCGTGTATGCCTCGGATGATGGGGGCGCGTCGTTTCACGTCGTGTACACGTTCGGTCCCAGTGAGATTCGGCATGTGCATAACGTCTTTTATGACGCAAGTGCGGCACACTACTGGGTGCTGACGGGCGATCACGGGAAGGAGCCGGGCATCGGGCGGCTGTCTGCGGATTTTCGTACGTTTGAGTGGCTGGTACGGGCCAGGCAGGAGTATCGGGCGGTGTGCCTCTTCGACTTCGGAGATCATTTTGTTTATGGCACGGATACCGAGAACGAGCCGAACCACGTGATCCGACTGGACAAGCGCACGGGGCATTCGGAGCGCATCGCGCCGCTGGTGGGAACGTGCATTTATGGGTGCCGATTCGGCGGCATTTATGCGATCTCGACGACGGTGGAGATATCGCAGGCCAACCCCTCGCGCGAGGCGACCCTGTTGTTGTCCCGCGACGGGGAAAAATGGGAGACAGTTCTGCGGGCGCGGAAGGATTTTCTGCCGCAGAAGCTTTTCCAGTGGGGCTCGCTTATTCTTCCGCGCGGCGAGAGCAACCGGGAGCGGCTGCTAGTCAGCGGCCAGGCCCTGTGCGGGATGGATGGAGAGACGGTTACAATGTCGGTGAGGTGAGCGTGGGCGCCCCGACCAAGGATGATCCGGAGATTAACGCCGTCGACGCCGCGGTCCCGTGCCGCCGGGACGCCCATTCGCTGAGTCTTCGACGCCGGCTATGTGCAAATGGGGAAGGGTCGCAGAGCGATCTGATCGAGCCTCGGCGATAAGAAGCTTCGTTTTCATCAAAACGACCAAGCCAGGGTCGGCCACCTTGTAGGCTTGACCGCTGCTCGCGCGGATAACAAACGGAGCGAACGGCTCTTGTGCCAGCTTTTCTCGAATGGTTTCGACAATCATATTACGATTGTAGGCTGCCCACATGATGCTTGACAATCCGACAGCCCTGGTTGCGTTGGAACGGGCATGGACTGAGTAAGGACCCTCCGAGTCGCCTGACTGATGGGCGTGGACGAGATGGAACGGAATGTCCCAACCGATCGCCACCATCATCATTCCCAACTACAACGGAATGAAGTACTTGCCGGAACTGCTCAGTTCGCTGCGGCGGCAGAGCGATTTGCGATTCGTCATCACGATAGTGGATGACCAGTCAACCGATGAAAGCGCGGCGTACACGCGCGGGTCCTGGCCGGAAGTGCGGCTGATCGTCAACGAAACAAACCTGGGTTTTGCCGGGACGTGCAATGCCGGAATGCAGGCGGCACGGACGCCGTTTGTCGTGCTGTTGAACAATGATACCCATGTAGATGAGCAATGGTTTGCGGAGGGGATACGGGCGTTCGGTTCTGGGGGGGAGTCTAATGAAATTGGAGAGGGTTCGGGTGATGTCGGTTCGGTGGCATCGCTGGTGCTTCTCGCCGAGCCTCCAAACCTGATCGACACCGCCGGAGACGCTTATTCGGTGGTGGGCGGGGCGATGAAACGCAATCATTTGCTGCCGCGAGAAACGGCCGAGACCCTGCCCCGCGATTGCTTTTCGGCGAGCGGGGCGTCTGCTTTCTATCGGCGCGAGGGGGTGGAGCGAGCGGGCTATCTTGATGAGCGTTTTGAGAGTTACTATGAGGACGTCGACCTGGGCTTTCGGCTGGCGTGGGCGGGGTATCGTTGCCGGTTTGCTGCACGGTCGATTTGTTATCATCATCTCAGTTCGTCGTACAGTCCCAAAGGCTGGAAGTACCATTTCAACTCGGCGCGGAACTCGGAGATCGTATGGCGGGCCAACATGCCGGAGTTTCTGATCAAGCGCTACGCCTCGTCTCGTCGGCTTTTTCTGGCAATGCAGGCTGCGAACAAGCTGCGGCAGGGCTGCCTGCGGGCGTGGCTGGCGGGAAAACGGGCGGCCCGGTTGGCGGGACAGCTCATCGAAGAGAAACGCAGCCGATTGCCGCTGAGTGACGCTGTGGCGGCACAGAGGGTCGCATCGATGTTGGAGAAAGACTGGCTGGCCCTCCACGTCGGTTCAGGATCGCGGAGCCGTCGAAGGTGCGTGCAGGCGTGATCAGCGTGTTGACGGTGAATTATCAGTCGGGCGAGGACTTGCGCGGACTGATCGAATCGCTGCGATCTCACGCGACAGGCACGGATGTTGAAGTGATCGTGACGAACAACTCGCCGTCAGAAGCGCTGGATTTCGCTCGAGAGGAGCGGTCCTTTCCGGTCTCTATCGTCGACTCGCCGAATGTCGGGTTCGGCGCTGGAATCAATCGCGCGTTTCGCGAATCACGGGGCGAGATCATCTTCATCGCAAATCCCGATGTTCGCATCAATGACGAGACGTTCCCGCAGGCCCGGGCCTATCTAGAAGAGCATTCAGACGTGGGCATTTTGCTTCCATTGCTGCGATATCCCGAGGGCGACGTCCAGCTTTCGATTCGCCGCTTTTACACTTGGCCCGTTGTAATGTACGCCCGCTCGCCGTTGCGCGGAATCGGGCCGCCGCCCGAGTTTTTTCGACGTTATCTATACGAGGGCGCCAGTCGCACGCAGCCGCGTGACGTCGATTGGGGCCTGGGAGCGGCCATGTTTCTACGCCGCATGGATGTAGTGGAAGCGGGCGAGATTTTCGACGAGCGGTTCTTTCTATATTTTGAAGATGTGGATCTGTGCTATCGGATGTGGCGGCGCGGAAAGCGCGTCGTCTATTGCCCGCGGATTGAGTGCATTCACGATCACAGGCGATCGAGCGCGAGACCAATTTCAAAAGCGGGCTGGCGGCACTTTCAGAGCTTGTTGAAGTTCGTCGCGAAACATCGAGGACTGCCGGGACGGCCGCGGTAAGTGGCAGACTTGCACTGGAAAAATCGCCTAGAAACCCGTGGAAGCGGTGAAGTCGGCCAGGAAGATCTGGCTTTGCCCGTCCGCGGTGCGCTGACTGGTCCACATCATTCTCCGGCCGTCGGGGCTGACGACCGGCAGGCCGTCAAAGCGTGGTGAATACGTGACACGCCGATAGGCGCCGACTTCGATATTCAACAGATACACTTCATAATTCTGATGGCCATGAAGGCTGGTCGTGAAGACCAGGCTTTTACCATTCGGCAGCCAGAAGGGCGCCCAGTTCACCTTGTCGCCGTGGGACGTGAGCTGGCGTTCGTTGCGGCCGTCGGCATCGATTACGAAGAGTTGCAGAAGGTCGTTCTGCTTTCGGTCGGCGCGAAAGATGATGCGCCTGCCGTCGGGCGAGAAGAAGGGGCCGCCGTCGTAGCCGGGGTTGTCGGTGAGCTGTGTCACGCCGCTGCCATCGGCGTTCATGACGTACAGATCGGCGTCGCCGTCGCGGTCGCTGGCGAAGACGATTCTCGAACCGTCGGGGCTGTAGGCGCATTCGGCATCGTAGCCGGCGGCGTCGGTGAGCTGTCGCGGAGCCGAGCCGTCGAGATTGGCCTCGATGACGTCCATGCCGCCGGGCATGTTCCACGTATAGGTGCTGCCCCGGCGGTGATACGCACTGGGATTCGGCATTTTGGGATTCAAATAGCTGGATGCATAGATGAGCTTTTGTCCGTCGGGCCGAAAGAATCCGCAGGTGCAGGCGCCGCCCGGCGGGCTGATGCGTTTGAGTGTCTCGCGCCGCGCGTTTCCATCTAGGTCTATGTCCAGCGTATACATCTGATAGTCGTGCTCGCCGAGCGGAAAGGCCTGGAAAATAATTCGCCGCTGATCTGGGGAAAAATAAGCCTCACCTGATTTCATCAGGCCCATGTCGGTAAAGGTGAGTTGGCGGACGTTGGAGAGAACGGCCGATTCGGCGGCAGGCCAGTTCGACTCGGAGGTCGTGTCGGCGACCAGTTTGACGCCCTGTTGCCCGCAACCCGCGAGCATGGTCGCGACAGGCCAGAGGATCAAAAGAGATTTTTGAGGCCGGGATTGCGAGAAATCCATGATTGCGTTCCTTCGAAGTTAAGAGGCGGCAATATAACGGGAGAGGCCCTGAAGCTACAGGTCGTTTGGGCATCGCTCGCGGCGGCCTCGCTGGGGGCCCCGATTGCGACTCGCGTTTTGATTTTGCGGATTTTCGCCCGTATATTGAGGTCGCGGGTCGATGATGACCTCGTCTCCGCCGTTTAAGTCTCATGTTGGCGGCTAGAAAGCGACGCGAAGTTGACGGTTACGATTCTTTGCATCGGCGACGTGGTGGGGCGTCCCGGCCGGTCGATGGTGGCGCGCGCCGTGCCGGTGCTGGCGAAGCAGCACGGCATCGATTGCGTGATCGCCAACGTCGAGAACGCGGCCAACGGGTCGGGCCTGACCGAGTCGCTCTACGACAAGTTTCTGAAATATGGCGTCCATCTCATGACGATGGGCGATCACATCTATCGCAAGGCCGAGATCATGCCCGTCCTGCAAAAATCGGAGCGGATCGTGCGGCCGGCGAACTACCCGCAGGACTCGGTGGGTCGTGAATTCGCGATCCATCAGACGCCCGCCGGCGCGAAGGTCGCGGTGATTTCGATCATGGGCCGCCTCTTCATGAAGCCGCCCTGCGATTGCCCGTTTCGGGGCGTGGATCGCACGATCGCGAAACTGCCGACGGACGTGAAGATCGTCGTCGTGGACGTTCACGCCGAGGCCACGAGTGAGCATGTGGCGATGGGCTGGCACCTGAATGGCCGCGCGAGCATCGTTTTCGGCACGCACACCCACGTGCCGACGGCCGACGAGTGCATTCTGGACAAGGGAACGGCGTACATCACCGATCTGGGGATGACCGGTCCCTACGACGGCGTGCTGGGCCGCCGGAAGGACCGCGTGCTGCGCTCGTTCATCACCGGCTTGCCGTCGCCGTTCGACGTGGCGACGGAGGATTCGCGGCTGTGCGGGATCCTGGTGAAAGTGGATGCTGACACGGGTCGGGCACTGCACGTTGAGCGCATCCGGGTCGACGAGAAGACGTTGCCCGGCGGCGGCGACATGCACGATTCGGATGATTGAAAGAAGCGAAAGAAGTTCCCATGTACGATATGAACATGGAACTTGTAGTATCAAATTTGAAATTTGAGATTTGAAATCTGAAAACCCTAAGTCCGGCTTGCCGTTTGGCGAATAGTCCATTCACTTGGATCCCGCGCGACTACTGAGCGTCTGATGTACCTGATTGTTCCCTACGCTGAATCCCATCGCGACGGCGTGGTTTATGTCGTGAAATCCGTATTTGATGAATACGCGTTCACGTGGGAGGCGGACGGATACTGCCGTGACTTGTACACCGTCGACGAAGCCTACCTCCGCCCGGGTGGCCTGTTCTGGTGCGCAGTCGAACAGGATGTCGAAAGAAGGACGCGCGTCATCGGTTGCGCGGGCGTCTCGTTTCACGACGGCTACAGCGAACTCCACCGAATGTATCTTCTGTCGGAATGTCGCGGGCGCGGCATTGGAAGGGCATTGCTGACCACTTGTTTGAATGGTGCGCGGGAGCGCGGCAGCCCGGCGATGCGGGCCTGGAGCGACGTGAAGCTGGAAAATGCACACCAGCTCTATGTGAAAACGGGGTTTGTGCGCGACGGCGAGCGCATCTGCGACGATCCGGACAAGAGCCGCGAATATGGATTCTGGAAGGAGCCGTTGTGAAACGACGGCGGCGTGAGATCAAATCCGGCGGCGAAACGCCCCGACTTCCGTTCGACCCCGATCGCGTTCGATCGCCGGAGCCATCGATCGCAAAACCCGCGGGCGAGGCGGTCAGCGCATCGGCGCAGGGACAGACAGGCGTCACTGAATCTCCGCTTACCGTTTCTCAGTTCAATCGCATTATCAAGGCCGCGTTGCAGAGCCGATTTCCGGCCGAGATTCGGGTCATCGGCGAGTTGTCCAACATCTCGCGGCCGTCGGGCGGTCATATTTATTTCACGTTGAAGGACAGCACCAGCGAAGTGCGCTGCGTGATGTGGCGATCGTCCGCGCAGACGTTGCGGTTCGATC
Source organism: Phycisphaerae bacterium (assembly GCA_035557035.1). Classification (GTDB taxonomy): domain Bacteria; phylum Planctomycetota; class Phycisphaerae; order UBA1845; family UTPLA1; genus JADJRI01. The sequence goes on along the minus strand of DATMEE010000524.1, from coordinate 72 downwards.
TGTCCGAAGGGCTGGAAGTTGTCGCGCACGCATCGGTCGATGTATATGAGCCGCGGGGGCAATATCAGCTCT
>DATMEE010000523.1:0-3467 GCA_035557035.1 Phycisphaerae bacterium | reverse complement strand
GTCCTCGAAACGCGAGCACTTTCATGGCGATGAGTTCCTCGGGGGCGGCAATCGGAATTTCCATGCCAAGTTCGCTCACCCGAACGGCGCGCTCGATCATCTCCTGCTCAAATGGAAGAATCCCCAGGGATAGATCGACATTCATCGCGTCCGCATCATGCACCAGCAGGACGATCCGATTCGCGCGGGCAAATCCGATTGGATCAGCCCGTCGCGGACTGAAGCCATGCAGCTTTGCATCTTTCAGGAACTCCTCGAGTTTCGATTCATCCGTCATGACGACGGCGTCAATATCGCCCGTGAACCGCGCTTCTCCCTGGAGAGATGCGGCGACGCCTCCAATGATGACGAAGGGAATGCGCCCGCCGGAAAGCCATGTCACCAGGTCCCGCAGCGGCGCCGCCAGAGGTTCGAGCATCTCATCGCGCGTTACAGTGGGCATTCTTGAGTCGAATCCACAGGTCCCGAACTTCTTGAACATCATCCTCGGTCGTTTTGTGCCAACCGAAGGCGCGGCCCAAGCGCATGGCCGCTGCCAGCTGACGAAACTTTGTCGCGATCGGCGTGTTGCGGAGCTCCTCTCGCTTCGCCTCGTTGACCACCTCCCACCGGTTCATCCAGGCCCGAAGTTCGGCTTTGTTTGTCTCGCTCGACATTAAGGAATTATACAGGAATTTCCAATGAATAGCTCCATCAATCTGAAAGCCGACGACGGACAGGCGGCCGGCTCGTGCGGCACCAAGCCCGCGGCGAAGTCGTCCGGCGGCGGCGGATGCTCGTCCGGGTCCTGCGGTTCCAAGAGCGGCGAGCCAAAGGATGCGGCGCTCGGGGTCGTGCAACTCAACATCGGGCTGGTCAAGGCGGAGAGGACCAAGCCGGTCATTGAGAATCTGCCGTTCGCGCCGACGGCGAAATATCCCAACGGGCTGATCATCGGGCTGGACGTGGGCAGCACGACGGTCAAGTTCGTCGTCGTCGATCCGATCACGGACGAGATGCTGCTGGCGGATTACCAGCGGCATGACACCAAGCAGCCGGAAAAGTGCCTGGAGATGCTCGGAGCGGTCGCGGAGAAATTCCCGGATGTGCCGCGGAACAGCTTTCGCGTGTTCATGACCGGCTCGGGCGGGGCTTCCATCGGCAAGCGCATCGGGGCGCGCTTCGTGCAGGAAGTCAATGCCGTGTCACTGGCGGTGGAAAAGCTCTATCCTGACGTGCAGAGCGTCGTCGAGCTGGGCGGGCAGGACGCCAAGATCATCATCTTCAAGCCTGACGAGGAAACAGGGAAGAAAAAGAAGATTCCGTCGATGAACGACAAGTGCGCCGGCGGCACCGGGGCGGTCATCGACAAGATCAACGCCAAGCTCAAAATCCCCTCGGCCGAGCTGTGCAACATGGGCTACGAGGGCCTGCGGCTGCACCCGGTGGCGGGCAAGTGCGGCGTCTTCGCCGAGACCGACATCAACGGCCTGCAGAAGCAGGGGGTGCCGCCTGACGAGCTGATGGCATCGCTGTTCGAGAGCATCATCCAGCAGAACCTGGCGGTGCTGACGCGCGGGCACACGTTGCGGCCGCAGGTGCTGCTGCTGGGCGGGCCGAACTGCTACATCAAGGGCATGCGCGACTGCTGGCGGCACAACATTCCCATCATCTGGAAGGAGCGGAAGGTCGAGGTTCCCGACAAGCCGATCGAAGACCTCATCACCGTGCCCGACAACGCCCAGTATTTCGCGGCTCTCGGGGCGGTGGAATTCGCCAAGATCGAGCTGGAAGAGGAGCCGAATCAGGGCGTCTATCGCGGACTGGCCGAGCTGGCGTGGTATATCACCGTCGGGCGCGTCGAAGAAAAGAAGGTGGCCGGCGGCCACGGACTGTGGAAAGACCGCAGCGAGTTGGAAGCATTCAAGAAGGATTATGCGAAGGATCCGTGGTCGCCGAAGAGTTACCCGGCCGGCACAACGGTGCGGGCGTTCGTGGGCCTCGACGGCGGGTCCACCAGCACGAAGGGCGTGCTGATGGACGAGGAAAAAAACGTCGTCGCGAAGCACTACCAGCTTTCCAAGGGCAACCCGATCGAAGACATGATGGACATCTTCGGCGGCCTGCAAAAGCAGATCGAGGAGCAGGGCTGCAAGCTGGAGGTGCTCGGCGTCGGCACCACCGGCTATGCGAAGGACATTCTCAAGGAGGTTATTAACGCCGACGTGGCGCTGGTCGAGACCGTCGCGCACACGCAGGCGGGGCTGCACTTCTACCCTGGCACCGACGTCATCATCGACGTCGGCGGGCAGGACATCAAACTCATCATCCTGAAGAACAACCAGGTGAAGGACTTTAAGCTCAATACTCAGTGCTCGGCGGGCAACGGATACTTTCTGCAATCGACGGCCCAGGGCTTCGGTTTCAAGGTTGAGGACTTCGCCGATATTGCCTTCAGTGCCGAGGCCATGCCATCGTTCGGCTATGGCTGCGCCGTTTTCATGCAGAGCGACATCGTCGACTTCCAGCGGCAGGGCTGGGCGCCGCAGGAGATCATGGCGGGCCTATGCGACGTGCTGCCCAAAAATATCTGGCTATATGTGTCGCAGATTCCGAATCTCGCCAAACTGGGCACCAAGTTCATTCTGCAGGGCGGGACGCAGCACAATCTTGCGGCCGTCAAGACGCAGGTCGATTTCATCAAGAGCCGATTCAAGGGAACCAACGTGACGCCCGACGTGCGGGTTCACAAGTTCTGCGGCGAGGCCGGCGCGATCGGCTGCGCGGTCGAGGCCCATCGGCTCTATTTTGAGGCGGACCACCGCACCAGCTTCATCGGCCTGGATCGCGTGCAGAAGATTCAATTTCGCACGACGCGCAGCGAAAATACGCGGTGCTACTTCTGCAAGAACAAGTGCCTGCGGACGTTTATTGACGTGAAGGCCGGGGAAGTTGCGGCAGCAGCAACAGAGGCGCCCGGCACTTCATCGCCGGCGGAGCGGCCGAAGACGATTGCGCTCAGCGTCGTGCAGGCGGCGCCGCCGAAGCCCGATCCAAAATCTGAGATTTCAAATTCGAAATCTGAAATCCCAAATTCAAAAGCGAAGTCGAAATCGAAGGTGCCGCTCGCCGCCGACGAACAGCGGCTCATCATCGCGACCTGCGAAAAGGGCACCGTCGAAGACGTGAACGACATGCGGGACATCAAAAAAGGTCTCGACGCGATGCGGGAAAAATATCCCGACTTCTCCGCCCTCTTCGCCACCGAGGTCTTCCGGCCGACCGGCGTCCCATGCATCGCCGATCCGTTGCCGAAGCCATCCGTCAAGAATCTGCTGCATCGCAAGGAGCTTGATCGCCGCATCGAGTTGATGAACCATCGCAAGGACGTGCGCATCGGGATGGTGCGGGCGCTGAACATGTACTCGATGGCGCCGTGGTTCATGGCGTACTTCGAGGCACTGGGACTGGCCAAGGCTAATCTGATC
>DATMEE010000522.1:0-2396 GCA_035557035.1 Phycisphaerae bacterium | reverse complement strand
GCGCCAAGCGGATTGTATCGATCGATCCGGCGAATGGTGCCATCACCGAGATTGTCGCCAACCTGCCGATCGGCCTGCCCGCCGCACCCGGCGGACTGCCGAGCAACATCCCGACCGGCGTCGGCGTTGGAGCTACCGGCGTGATCTACTTCTCGTCGGATATCGAGAACGCGATTTACAAGGTGGTGAAGAGGTAGCGTGGGATCGAGGTGCAGACCGATCGCCGCGCGTCCAACAGCAACGACCTCAATCGACGGCGCCATTCGGGCGCCGTCGCTCCGCGGTAACAGCAATCAGCCCGTCCGCCTGATTTGCTCAGCAATCTTCAGGCGACGGGCGGTCTGGCCTGCAGGGTCGGCAGGACGTTCAATTTTGTGAACGAAAATACTGACGGCATCCTCCAACGACGCGGCCGCCTTGAATTCATCGACTTTTTGCGCCGCCGAAACGATAAGGCCGATATTGGTAGCAGAATCCTTGAGCTCCGCGACAGTATGCCCCGCACCAAGTCCCGTTGCCGTGTTGAGCTGGAACAGCCCCACTTCCTGCCTTGACGATATGGTCGCGGCATTCGGATCAAGACCTGATTCCGCGATCGCGTTTGCCAATGCGGCCAATTGCTGCGGCGCGCCGAACCCGCCATCGGCAAATGCCTTGACGATCATGCGGGCGATGTCCTCCCGTCCAAGGGGTAGTGCCGCGATATTGAGATCAACGGGTTCGAAAGCGCTTGGGGATTTGGTCATCGCTTTATCCTCCGATCAGTTGGCCATCATTTCATCGTCATGCCCCACCTCAGGCGATCAGTGCCTGCGCGATCTTGAAGCGCTTGGCGCTCTGGCCCGGTTTGTCTGCGGGTCGCTCCACCTTTCGCACGAACACATCCACAGCCTCGCGAAGCGTCGTGGCGTTTTTAAAGGTGGGAAACCTGTTGGCTTCCGCGATGATCCGGTCGGTGTTAAAGGCCGGATCCATCAGCCGTTCCACAGTGTGGCCGGTTCCGACTCCCCCTCTGCGGTTAAGCTGGAATAGCCCCACGCTATCCTCGCCCTGTGTGTTGTGCGCCCTGGGATTGAGGTTGGACTCACCGATTGCATTCGCAAGAGCGGCGATCTGTTGATGCCGCCCATAACCCGCGGCGGCGAAAGCTTTCAAAATCAGACCGGCAAACTGCCGGTTACCGGCAGCGACACTTGGCGGCAACGTGATTCCATCGATCGCGACGGCTCCAACTGCGCCAGGCTGGTCAAGCCATCGTACCTCTGCGATGCGGCCCGCCGGGAACGGCGTCTTGCCCACCTTCCTGCTCTGGTTGCCGCCGAGCAAAAAGACTTTCTTCTTGTCCGGAGAGAACTCGAGGAAGAAGCCGACATGTCCGGTTCCGCTGGTCGCGCCCGGCTCGAGCGAAAGAACGACGACGGCGCCGCGCGGGATGGTGGCCGACTGCAACGGAAAGTTGGCTCCCCAACTCCTCCAGCTGATCGCCGCCGCCGCCTCTTTCGGCACGCTCGCCTTGATGATCGGGTTGTCACACCCCTTCATGCAATGCGCCGCGAACGCTCCGCACCATGCCGGGGGTGGGTTGGTGTTAGGGTTGCCACCAAAATCCGTGTGCTTGAAATACCCGCTGATTTCAGCATTGTGCGTACCTTCCTTGACGCCGTCCGTCTCGGCCTTCTCGGCGACGGCCATCCAGGGAGCCCCTCCGGCGGTCACGACCGGGATCATCTCGGGCCGGTGCTTTTCAATTCTGCCCAAGGCGGCGACTAGCAGCTTCTTGAGCGTATCTTCCGCGGTGTCGACAACTGTCTTCAGCGTGCTCGGATTGGCCTCCGTGCCGAAGAAGACCGCAGGAAGGCCGGAAACTTTCTCCCGCGCCTTGAACAGCGCCGACAGCTCTTCGGCCGTCATGACGGCCTTGAGCACTTCCTTGATGGAGGTATCCGGCGCAGTACCTGCTTCCTGCGCGTCGAGAATGGCGAGCGCCGCGGCCGGGCTATTCGTCACATGCGCAAAGAACATGTCGAGAAAGCTCGGAATGAACGGGTCCTCCGCCGTGGCCTTTCCGGCGTCGAGGCGAATTTTACTCATCGCCTTTCCATGGACGTGCTGGCGCCAGGCCGCGCCGGGGATCTGAAGCACCGAATGGTCGCGATCGCTTGCGCGGGCATCGCTGGCAAGCACACCGCCGTTAGCGGTAAAATCCTTCCATTCGGCGACGGTGACCTGGAGTGCTCCGACGCCGTCGGAGCCAGGAATAGTCTTTCCCAAATTCCTGATGTCCGTTTCGTAAAGCGCCCGCGCGATCAGAAAATCGGCGGAAACCACCCAGGGTCGGATCACCACCGCGGGCGGCGCTCCCTCCACGGGCTTCGTCTCATCGTTGAAGAGCAATT
>DATMEE010000521.1:0-6693 GCA_035557035.1 Phycisphaerae bacterium | reverse complement strand
TCGCCGAAGCCGACAAGGCCGCTCAGGAAATGAGCAGCACCACCGCCGGTGAAGCCAGTGCTTCCAGTCATCTCGGCGCCAATCGCATGAAGGCCATTCTCGAATACGCCAAGGGCCGCATCGAGCGAAACCGCGCCGCCTTTTCCGCCTGGCAGGCTTTGCTCATGCGCGAACAGGCCGAGGCCATTGTCGATTCCGTTGCGAAGCTCGGGCGAAACGCTCACTCCTTGACCGCGCGGGCGCCTGATGAAGTCATCGCCGGCGTGACCAAGCACATCGAGGAAGAGGAGCAGGAAATCGCGACGCTCAAGGGCGAAGTCGACGCCATCTCCACCGCCGTCGAAGAGGCCGAAGCCAAGATCAAGACGCTGGAGGAGCAGGCCGCGAATGCCCGGCTCCGCATGACCGAAATGGAGGCCGCCGGAAATCCGATTCACGACGAGAACGGCGAGTACGCCAAGCTCTCGCTCGCCGCCCGCGCCGCCGAAGTTGCGGCCGACGGAATGCGCTTCGGCACGCTGGCCGATGCCGACATCGTGCCACCCCCGGCGGGCGAAGACCTGCTCGCCATGACCTACGCCAACGGCAAGCAGCAGCTCGGCGTCCGCGATCTTCGCGACCGGCTCGAGCTCCGCCAGGAGCAGCTCGCCGGCCGTGAGAAGACCCGCGACGCCCTCGTCACGCGCAAGGACGATCTCAGCCGCCTGCGCGACGAGATGCGGACCCGCGCCGGTACTGCTTCGAGCGTCGCCGACGAGCAGCGTGCCGTCATCGACGATCTGCTCTCAAAGGCCGAGGCCCACCACAAGGCCGCCGACCAGGCCGCCGAGAACGCGATCAAGTTCTTCTCCCAGGGCGCCCAGGCCGCAGCGAAGGCGTCCAGCGCCGCCACCACGCGGCTCAACGACGCCCGCGCCCTGCAGGCCGAGGCGACCCAGCCCGAGGCCGAGCGGCTTCAGATGATCGTGGACGATGCCGACATGAAGGCATCGGTCGACGTCATCGCCGCCGAGTGTGCCTACAACATTGCACTCACCCGCGCCGACCAGCTCGACTGGGTCCGCACGCATCACGACCTGCGCGCCGACATCGCCAGTCGCACCGGCCGCGACGCCCCCGAGGCCGTAACCGAAAAGATCGCCGACCTGCGGCAGAAGGCTGTCGCCGAGGCCGGCAAGGCCCGCAAGACCTATGAAGACGTCGCCAAGTCACTCGCCGGCTCGAAGGCCAAGGTCGAAGGCGTGGCCATTCAGGGCAAGGACTACAAGTGGCAGGCCCAGGTCGGCCAGGCCGCGGCCCAGCTTCTGCTCGGCTCGCTCGCGGAAACCGACGAGGAGCGCCGCACGGCGCAGAACGCCGCGTACGACACCCTGAAGGAAGTCATCCAGGGCCGCGAGCAAAGCCCGGCGATCCAGCCGGCCATCCAGGCCTTTCTGTTCCTCCAGCAAACCGCGCGCTGAAGTAATCTCAAATCTCAGATTTGAGATTTCAAATCTCAAACCTCAAATCTCAAATCTCAAATTTGCGATTCCAAATTCCCTACCTTTCCGACGCCGGCCGCGTGCGCTTGCGGGTGTCGCTGCCCACGGACTCCTGCCCCGGCGTCTGCGCGGCTTCGCGCTGCCCGCCGCCCTTGCCGCGCATGCCTTGGCCGGGATGGCGGAAAAACTCCTGGCTGTTGCTCTTGTAGGCCTGCTGCCCGGTCTGGCTGCCTTGCTGGCGGCCCTTCTGCAACTGGCCCACTTTCTTCGCGGTCTTTGCGATGCGCTCCAGGCGCTTGGCGCCCTTGGACTGCAAGCCGACCAGCGCCATCGACGATCGCTTCGTCGCTGCCAGTTTCTGAGCCGCTGACGATTTCTGAATTGCCGATTTCTGACCAGATTTCTGAATCGCCGGTTTCTGAGCGGCCCGCGATTTCTTCGCGGCCGCCGGTTTCGAGTCTCGCCCGGCCTTCGCCCCACGCTCCGTCGCCTTCGCGCCGATCTTGGCCCGGCTATTTTTGCTTTTCTGAACACCTTTTTTCTTTGCCACAGGACACCTCCTTTGCGGCGATTGTAGCGTCCGCGCCTCCGTGCCGGACGGAAAATCTGGCGATTTTGCCGAAACGCCGAAAAGTCGAAATCAGAACTTCGGGCACCCGCAGGTGTGCCGAGTCCGACGCGCCGGCGAGGAAGTCGTGCGCCGCTTGTTGAGCGGGGCGGCGCGCCGCGCTGGCCCGCGTTTAAAACTTTCGACTTGCGGGAAACATCAGCGATTGTCCTTGTCCCCGGTCATCGGCACGAAAGCGACCGGCGCGATCAATTGGCGCGTCAGGCTGCCGTCGGGCTGTTTGGTCAGAAGCACCAGCTCCTGCGACAGCCGCGAGTCGCGCACCGGGATGCACATGCGCCCGCCCGCCGCGAGCTGCTCGACGAGCGCGGGCGGCGGGGAGTCCGGGGCGCATGTCACGATGATGGCATCGAATGGGGCTTCCTCCGGCCAGCCGCGATAGCCGTCGCCGATGCGCGTGCGGATGTTCGTATAGCCGTGTTGGGCGAAGTCGGCGGCGGCGCGCTCGCCGAGCGGCCGCACGATTTCGATGGTGTACACGTGGTCGGTCAGCTCTGAGAGAACGGCGGCCTGATAGCCCGAGCCGGTGCCGATTTCGAGCACCTTGTCGCCGGGCTTCAGGTGTAGGGCCTGTGTCATCAGGGCGACGATGTAGGGCTGGCTGATGGTCTGCCCCTCGCCGATGGGCAGCGGGCCGTCGTCATAGGCCTGCCGCTGCAAGTGCCCGGGCACGAACCAGTGCCGCGGCACGTCGCCTATGGCCTGAAGCACGCGAAGGTCGGTGATGTCGCGGGCGGCGAGCTGAGTCTCAACCATGCGCCGACGATCAGCCTCGCGATCCGCCGTGCGCGACCGGCCGGCGGATTGAGTTGAAGTCTCGGAAGTCATTGTCGTCCGCTCCGGCGTCGCAGCTCGATTCGAGCCTTCGGGTGAATGGTTGGGCACATCGGGCGGCGAGCACGCCTGCACGAGCGCGAAAAGAACCGGCACGACCGCGGCCATCAGATGCGCGCGAAACATAATGTGTACCCGGGCGGATTATAGTCCGCGACGGCGGCGATGACGCTCGGGCGATCCCGGCGCGCGGGACATCTCGCCCGCACTCCCAAGGAATTCCCATCCCCTCTCACTTTGCCTTTTTGCGTTTTACCCCCCTCCTACGCAAACGGACGCAAACAGATGCAAACAGGAAAAGTCAAATGGAATTCTGATCAATTGTGCCGCCATTTTATCATGCCCCTGGTCCGTGCATACATTTTGAGATGCTTGCCCGGCGCTACGCGAAAAACGTTGGGAGGATCTGATCAATCGATCGTCTGAACCCCTTCTGTCAAGGACGGCCTTCGTGGATCCATGAGTCGCGCACCTAATGCTTATCTCAACCCCCCCCGGCATCACTCTTCGGGCCTTGTCGCTCTCTCAACACCGAGCCGTCGCCCGCTTCCGCCCGATCCGCTTCATCTTCGCCACCTTCGCGATATAACCCGCCGCGGCCGGCACCTTGCACGACGTGTCACCCATGTCGACCTCGACCTCCCCGATCTTCTCCGCTGCCGCCACCGCTTTCTCCGACAGCGGCGCAACGTAGCAGCCCACGGCGATGATGAACCCGTTCATCGTGTACCGCGCGCGATTGGGCGAGGCATGAATCGTCTTCACCACGCGCCCGATCAGCTTCTCCAGCTCCTTCAAGTTCAGTTCGTCGTCCGGTTTCACCGCCACCATGCTCGATAGCGTCGACCATCCGGCTGCGGCCACCCGCTCGTCGTCCGAGTCGATCCACTCCAGCCCCAGCTCGCGCCCGAACTGGCTCTCGGCCGCGACCCACGCCACCGTGTAATCGCTGATCATCTCCCACGAAGCCTGCTTCATCCACCGCTGAAGGTCCTTCTTCGTCATGCGGTCTTCATCGGCGATGAGGCCGGCCAGATACATCGCATCGCCGATGCCCGATGCATACAGATCGATCGCGAGCTGATAATCCTTCTTGATCTTCTTCTGATACTTCTTGAGTTCGGAAATCTTGACGCCGAAATACGGCTCCACAGCTCCGTGGTTCAGCATCGTCCGCTTGTAGCCCGCGCTTCCCAGCTTCGCGAGTTCCTTCACGATCCGCTCGGCAGTGAATCCCGATGCACTCATGAGTCAACTCCAGATTTGACTAGACACCTCAGATCGCAACGCAGACATTTTTCGGCTCGGTGAAAAAGCGGAGTGCTTCGTCCCCACCCTCCCGGCCGACGCCGCTTTGCTTCATGCCGCCGAAGGGGACGCGCAGGTCGCGCAGCAGCCAGCAGTTCACCCAGACCGTGCCGGAATTGACCCGCTCGGCCACGCGGTGGGCACGCTGCAGGTTCTGGGTCCACAGCGTGGCGGACAGGCCATATGCCGTGTCGTTGGCATAGCCGATGACCTCGGCCTCGTCGTAGAAGGGGATGATGCTCACCACCGGGCCGAAAATCTCCTCCTGGTTCACGCGGCACTGCGGCCCCAGGCCGGTGATGACCGTGGGCGGAAAAAAGTAGCCGCCGCGGCACCGCTCGTTGACGGCCGGCGCGGGCGCGCCGCCGATCAGAATTTTGCCGCCCTCCTCGCGGGCGAGGTTGGCGTAGTAATTCACCTTGTCGAACTGGGCCTTGGAGACGATCGCCCCCTGATCGACCCCCGCCTCCAGCGGATCGCCGAGGCGCAGCTTCCCGGCGACCGCGACGAAGCGATCGACGAAAGTGTCATACGCCTGTCTCTCGACGAACACCCGCGAGCCGCACAGGCATATCTGCCCCTGGTTGGCGAAGGCGGCGCGGACGCTCTCGGACACGGCCTTGTCCATGTCGGCGTCGGCAAAGACGATGTTGGGGTTCTTGCCGCCCAGCTCCAGGGCGATCTTTTTGAACATCGGTGCGGCCGTGCGGGCGACCTCGCGGCCGGTGACGGTGCCTCCGGTGAACGAGACGGTGGTGATCTTCGGATGTGCCGTGATGGCGGCGCCGACCTTCGCCCCCAGGCCGTGCACGACGTTGAGCACACCGGGCGGCAGGCCGGCCTCGATGCAGATTTCGGAGAGCATGTAGGCCGTCATCGGCGTAACTTCGGACGGCTTGGCGACGGCGGTGTTGCCGGTGGCGATGGCCGGGGCGATTTTCCAGCTCAGCAGGTAAAGCGGCAGGTTCCAGGGCGAAATAAGCCCGCAGATGCCGCGCGGCTGTCGCAGGGTGTAGTTCAGGGCAAGGCCGTCGGTGACGTGCGTCTCGGAGCGGGCGTGCAGAATGGCGGTGGCGAAGAAGCGGAAATTCTTGACGGCGCGGGGAATGTCGAGGCTTCGTGCCATCGCCAGAGGCTTGCCGTTGTCGACGCACTCGGCGCGGGCCAGCTCCTCCAGCCGCCGCTCGATCCCATCCGCGATTTTCATCAGATGCGCCGAGCGCGCCTCGGCCGGCGTCTTCGACCAGCCGGGAAAGGCCTTCTCGGCGGCATCGACGGCCGCATCCACGTCGCGCGCATCGCCATCGGGCACCAGCGAATAGACCTGTCCCGTGGATGGATCGACGTTGTCGAGGTACTGGCCGGAGAGGGGCGCGACGAGGTGGCCGTTGATGTAATGAGCAAGCTTCAACATGCGTAGTGCCAAGCGCTAGGGAATATCAACGCGGAGACCCTCGATGTACTGGAAATGTCGATCTCGTGTCGAGATCGGCACGTCATATTGCATCGCGAGCGCCGCGATCCAAATATCATTGTCTGGGATCGGCTTACCCGCGTTCCACAGTTTGGTCTTGATTTCGCCGTAATGCCGCGCTGTCAGATGATCGCACGGAAGTATCGACGATTCGTTCAAAACATGTTCCACGCAGAAAGGTTGTCGGCGATCCTCGTTGAACGGGGTATCCCAAAATAGAGCTCGCCGATGACAACACTCGGGACAAAGACGCCCTGAAACCGTCTGACATAGCTTAGGACAGTTTCGTCGCGTGTTAGTAGCTTGGAAACGACATTCGTATCGAGAAGAAGGTCACCAGCCATTTTCGTCCACTCGTTCGCACCCTTCTTCTATTGCTTTCTCAATCTCCGCCATGTCCTCTTTCGTGAACAGTCCGGCCAGTTTCGCCATATTCTCACCAGACACGCCCGGAGGGCGATCGCCGGCAAGAGACTTGGCGATATCAACCACGCGACGCTGACGAGACTCGTCGAGTTGGATGAAGTATTGGATGAGTTCGTCTTGCAAACCAGGGCTGGTCATTTCGTCCTCCTGTGAGGGCACGTTCGGATTATATCATGAACGCCAAGAGCGCACGCACCACTACAACGACCCCAATCGCCCCCCATCCACCGGCAAGTTGATGCCCGTCACGTACGACGCCGCGGGCGACGCCAGAAACCCGGCGGCGGCCGCGATTTCATCCGGCTTCGCCAGGCGCTTCATGGGAATCTTGCTGATCATGTCCGCGCGAACCACTTGTTCGGTTTGGCCGCTCGCCGCTGCCTTTTTCTGAATCAGCGAATCGAGCCGCGCCGTGTTGGTGTAACCGGGAAGCAGGTTGTTCACGGTGATGCCGAATTCGGCGACTTCGCCCGCGACGGTTTTGGCCCAGGCGGCCACCGCCCAACGCGTCGTGTTGGACACGCCAAGACCCGGAATCGGCT
>DATMEE010000520.1:0-3018 GCA_035557035.1 Phycisphaerae bacterium | reverse complement strand
ACAATGCGCGTCAGGTCTTCACGAGAGAGGCGGTGGAAGATGATGACCTCGTCGATGCGATTCAGGAATTCCGGCCGGAAGTGGCGTTTCAGTTCCTCGTTGACGACGGCTTCCAGCTCGACCTGCTCGGCGAAGGCTTCGGCGTTGCCCGCCTTGGCTTCCGACTGCGCGGTCAGCCGCTGAATGTGCTCGCTGCCGATGTTGCTGGTCATCGCGATGATCGTGTTCTTGAAATCGACGGTACGGCCGTGGCCATCGGTGAGGCGGCCGTCGTCGAGGACTTGCAGCAGCACGTTAAAGACATCGCGGTGGGCTTTTTCGATTTCATCGAGCAGGATGACGCAGTATGGCCGGCGATGAACGGCCTCGGTCAGACGGCCGCCCTCTTCATAACCGACATAGCCCGGCGGCGCACCGATGAGGCGGGCGACGCTGTGCTGCTCCATGAACTCGCTCATGTCGATGCGAACGAAAGCGGCTTCGTCGTCGAACAGAAACTGGGCGAGGGCCTTGCACAGTTCGGTCTTGCCGACGCCGGTGGGGCCGAGAAACAGGAATGAGCCGATCGGCCGGTTCGGATCGCCCAGACCCGCCCTGCTTCGGCGGACGGCGTCTGAGACGGCGCGGACGGCCTCTTCCTGGCCGACGACGCGCTCGTGCAGGCGGTCCTCCATCTTGAGCAGCTTTTCTTTTTCTCCTTCCAACATGCGGCTGACGGGGACGCCGGTCCATTTGCTGACGATGTCGGCGATCTCATCGGCGGTCACCTCCTCGCGCAGCAGGCCGCCGCCGCGCTGGTGCAGCTCGTCGAGCTTGTGCTCGCGCTCGATGAGCTGGCGCTGCAGCTCGGGGATATCGCCGCGCTCGATCTGCGCGGCGGTGCCCCAGTCGTATCGCCGGCGGGCTTCGTCGAGGGCCAGCTGTTTCGCTTCGATCTGTTCCTTCATCTCCTTGATGGCGCGGATGGCATCCTGCTCGTTCTGCCATTGTGCCGTGAGCGCGGCATCCTCCGATTTGAGTTCCGCGAGTTCTTTCTCGGTGATTTGAATCTGCTTTCGACTGGCGTCGTCGCGCTCTTTTTTCAGGGCTTCGCGCTCGATCTCGAGCTGGGCGATCTTGCGGCGGAGCACGTCCATCTCGGCCGGCATGGAATCGTTTTCGATGCGCAGACGCGAGGCGGCTTCGTCAATCAGGTCGATGGCTTTGTCGGGCAATTGGCGACCGCTGATGTATCGATGCGACAGCGTGGCCGCGGCAACGAGGGCGCTGTCCTGAATGCGCACGCCGTGATGGGCGTCGTATTTGGGCTTGAGACCGCGAAGAATGGCGATCGTGTCCTCGACCGTCGGCTCGCCAACGTAGACGGTCTGGAAGCGCCGTTCGAGTGCCTTGTCCTTTTCGATGTGCTTTCGATATTCATCAAGCGTGGTCGCGCCGATGCAGCGCAACTCTCCGCGAGCTAACGCGGGCTTGAGGAGATTGCCGGCATCGACCGCCCCTTCCGCACGGCCGGCCCCGACCACGGTGTGCAGCTCGTCGATGAACAGAATCACCTGCCCTGACGATTCCAATACTTCTCGAATGACCGCCTTAAGCCGCTCTTCGAACTCGCCGCGGTACTTGGCGCCCGCAATGAGCGCGCCCATGTCGAGCGCGACGACCCGCTTGTTCTTCAGCGCTTCTGGGACGTCGCCCGCCAGAATGCGCTGGGCGAGGCCTTCGACAATAGCCGTCTTGCCGACGCCCGGCTCGCCGATCAACACCGGATTGTTCTTGGTGCGTCGCGCAAGGACCTGCATGCAGCGGCGGATTTCCTCGTCGCGGCCGACGACCGGGTCGAGCTTGCCCTGCCGCGCCAAGGCGACGAGGTCCTTGCCATATTTTTCGAGGGCCTGATAGGTCACTTCAGGATTCTGGGAATTGACGGAGGCCCCGCCGCGGATTTCCTTCAGCGCGCTCAAGAGGGCGTCTTTTTTCGCGCCGCTCACGGAGAGGATTTCTTTGGCATCACTGGAGATGTCGGCCAGGGCGATCAGAAGGTGCTCGACGGAGATGTACTGATCCTTCATCTTGCCGGCGATCGACTCGGCTTCGTTGAGAACCTGATTCAACACCCGGGACATCGATGGCTGAGCCCCGCTGACTTTCGGCAGGCGCGAGAGTTCGGCCTCAAGGAGATTGCGAATCTGCTGGAGCGAGGCGCCGGCTTTTTGAAGAAGCGGCGTCGCGATGCTCTCGTCGCCCTCGGCCGGTCCTCCGCCGAGGCCGCGCTGCGGCGTGATCAGTGTCGCGAGCAGGTGCAAGGGAGAAATCTCGCCATGACCGGACGACTGAGCCAGCCGCTCGGCATTTTGAATGGCCTCGATCGATTTGACTGTGAATCGTTCCGGGTTCATTGGCTTATTTCCAAAATCAAAGCGCTTTCGCAGAGCAATTGCCCATAAATCCTTAGCGTTGCAGGTCGCATTCCAGCCGCAACACTATGTAACTTTCACATATTTCAGCATTTAGGACAATCCTGTTTTAGAAAACTGTCAGATTGGCAGCAAGAATTGACAGCGATTCCGCCGACGAAATTGATAGAGAATTTAGGGAACCCACTTACAATGCCAAACGGTCGAGGGACTCGGCCCTTATTTTTCGCAAGGAGGCGAATTCCATGAGCTGCAATTCCAAACACCTCTCTTACTTGGTTCCAATCGTGGCCCTTGCCACCTCCCTGCTGACCGGAACGTCTCCCGGCTTTGCCGAAGTGCCCCCGCCGTCGATGCACCGGGCCGTTCGCGAGGACGACACGACCAAAATTCGAGGCTGGCTGCACAAGGACATGAAGCTGCTGAACGCGCGTGACGCCGACGGCATGACGCCGCTGCAGGTGGCGGTGTGCAAGAATCGGTGGCGGGCGTTTGACCTGCTGATCGCCAGTGGTGCGGATGTGCAACCCGCCTCAAGACCCGCATACATGAAGATCGATCGGGAAGACGGCACCGTGGCGTTTCAGGCGCGCCGCGCTGAATG
>DATMEE010000519.1:0-4856 GCA_035557035.1 Phycisphaerae bacterium | reverse complement strand
CTTGCTCGCCGGCCATTTGCCCGTGCGCCGATGGTGATCGCGAGCCCATTGCAGAATCTCCGGCGCCGAAAGTCGAGGTGCGTATCCCTTGCTTCGGACCCCCCGATGCTTTAGTAGAAGCCGGGGCAGACTCGACTTCCCGGCCAAGCCGTGCGATCCCACATTCAGCGCGGAGTTTATGGCGGACCACGTGAGTTCCGGCCGTTGATTCACCCGGCCGGACCGTACTGATGGCCATGCTCCAGTCCGGCTATGAAAATCGTCCACCCATTCGAGGATTTCGGATTCGCGAAGCGTACCGTGCCAAGGAATATCGACCGAGACGCCTCGATGTTTTTGCAGGATTCTCAAGAGCGAAGTGCGAGGCGGCGCGTCGTATCGTCCCGCGCGGAGCCCCCAATCGATTGCGCCCCATGTTGTGAATGGAGGCGAATCAAGGCGGCCCGAGTTCGGTCGCGGCCACTGTCCCGTGTGGCGATGGTGTGCATCCGCCCACGCGAGAATCTGACGCACCGTCAGCAACTCTGTGTCCGGCCGGACCTTGGTGAACACCCCGCGATGTTCCGCGAGCAGGCGGGCCAGAGAGTAGCCCGGCTTCAGACCTCGCCCACCGCCTCGCATGGCAAGATCTATGGCTCTCCACGTCTCGTTCGTTTGCCCGAGGATGGCGCCTGTGGTGCAAGCGGGCCACTCTCGTGTACGGCGATGGTGTTCGTCGGCCCATTCAAGAATCAGGGCGTTGTTCAACCGAACTTTTTTCGCTTGCGGGACGTGCCCCACCGCGCGCAAAAGCAGACTCGCGAGAGATTCGCCGCCGCGCAGTCCGCGGTGTCCCTTTCGGAGTGCCCTGTCGAGCGCCTGCCAGCTTTCGTTCCCCACTACGGCGATGCGCCCCGAGCGTCGGGCGGGCCATTTACCCGTCCGGGCCTTGTGAGACCGTGCCCAGCCTACGATTTGAGTTTCAGTCAGGCGACGTTGCGCGAGACGATGAACGCGACCGACGTTGACGAGTAGAAGCTGAGCGAGCGACGAGCCGCCTGGAAAGCCCCGGTATCCATGACGAAGCGCGCTGTCTATCGCTTTCCAGGACTCGTCCGCGACGCCCTGAACGCGGCCCGATCGCTTCATCGGCCAGTGGCCGGTTCGTGAATGATGCTGTCGCGCCCACTTGAGGATTTGTGAAATCGTCAGTCGGCCGCGTTTGACCCGCGGCGCCTTGCCGCAACACACGCTTAGGAATTCGGATAGCGTCTGGCCGCCGGTTAAACCGCGGTGACCCTTTTTCAATGACTGATTGATTCCGCCCCAAGTTATGCGCCCTCCCTCGACGGTGCCGGACTGGGAGGAGGGCCATCGCCCATGTCGCTTGAAGTACGCCCGGGCCCACCGGATGACGTGCGAAGGAGTCAGTCGGGATTCGAGCGCCTCTTTTTTCTTGTTCGTACGCGCGAGAAGGAGGCCGTGGAGGCTCTGCCCCGATCTTAGCCCCCGATATCCTAGTCTGAGCGACTGAGCAACATTAGCCCAGCGCTCATCAGGCGCCTCGTCGACCACACCGGATTTCTGATTGGGCCATCGGCCATGCCGCTCCCGATAGGCATTCGCCCAGCGGATAATTCTCTCTTCGCTCAGAGAAGGCCTAGTCCATCGCCCCGCACCTGGCATTCACAAACCCACATCATTAGGCGCAACATTGATCCAACCCTGAAACATTGCATGCGGCCGTTGCTATCCCGTGCGCCGCCGAACCTGATGGCGCGACCGGGGTTCAACTAACGGCTCCGGTGTTGGCATCCCGGCCGCCAGTTTCTTCAGCGATGATTTCTGCAGCGACCGCCATCCATGCTGCAACGCCTGTTCGATTTCAAACCAGGTTTCGCCGCGGGCGTCAAGAATGCGACCCGCATAGCGATCGGGCCATTCGCCCGTGCGACGGCGATGCGCCATGATCCACAGAATGACTTCGCTCACTTTCAGTGTCCGTTTCTCCCGAGTTTTTCGGGCGTCTCCACGAATCGTGTTCAGCAAGCCGGACAAAGATCCCTTGCCGGAAAAACCTCGCAATCCCTGAGTTAGCGCCGAGGATACCGCGCTCCATGTCTCCCCGGGGGCGGGGGCGATGCGTCCGCTCGTGGCCGTCGGCCACCGTCCGCTCTTTCGATGAAAATCCCGCCCCCAAGCCAGGATTTGCTCGGTGGTCAATGTTGGAGGGTGGAGCTTGTTCCTAACGCCTCGATGTTTTTGCAGGAGCTTCGGAAAACTATTGCCTTTTTGCAAGCCATGTAATCCATAAATCAGCGATGCATCAATATTATGCCAGGTCAGTTCTGGACGCTGCTTCACGGGCCCGGACCGGCGATTGGGCCATTTGCCGGTCTCAGAGTGATAGGCGTCGGCCCACTCCAGAATCTCGGATTCTCGCAGCGTCCCGCGCCAAGGTATGATAAACGGTGCATCTCGATGTTTCTTGAATAACTGCTGAAGCGACCTTGTTCCGACACGAGCGACACGCCTCTCCCGCAATGCCCCATCAATAGCCGACCAGGACACATACGGAGGCGACTTGATGCGGCCTGAATTTGGACGGGGCCATTCACCGGTTCGGCGATGATGCTCATCCCCCCAAGCCAGGATTTCCCGCGTGGTTAGCGATTCTGAATTCAGCCGGACTTGTCTGAATACTTTGCGGCGCTCGGCGAGAAGGAGTGCCAACGACTTGCCTGCTCTCAAACCGCGCTGCCCTCGGCGCAGCGAACGATCCAGGGCCCCCCAGGTTTCACTCGCACAACCCTCGACAACGCCGGTAAAGGCGGTGGGCCAATTTTTTGTGCGACGATGATGTTCATCGGCCCACGAAAGAATCAGACCCTCACTCAGTTTCCTTTTGGCCCAGGGCGGCTGATGGTCCACGGTGCGCGCCAGCAGCCGCGAAATCGTGTCTCCGCCGGGAAGTCCTCGCAACCCGCCGGAAAGCGCCGCATCGATAGCCGCCCAACTCTCGTCCGGCGCCTGCAAAACACGACCTGCTGCTCGAGAAGGCCATTTCCCAGTTTGTGAGCGGTGCAACTTTGCCCAAGCGACAATCTCCGATTCAGTCAGCCCGGGTTTCAACAGATGATGGATGCGTTCCACCCGATCCCGCAAAAAGAGCGGAAGCGAGGAACCGCCCGGAAGCCCGCGGTTGCCATTGCGCAATAAACCATCAATCGCCATCCACGATTCGGATCCCGTTCCCGTAACTCGACCCGACAATTTCGTCGGCCAGCGGCCAGTCCGTTTGATATGCTCCTTTGCCCAAGTCAGGATTTGAGATTCCGACAAAGCAGGTTTGACCGTGCGGCGAGTTTTGCCGACTTGGACACGAAGAAACTCGGCAAGCGATTTCCCGCCCTTTAGGCCGCGAAGGCCCTGCACCAATGCTCCGTTGATTGCACTCCATGTCGTCCCCGTCCGTTGATCAACGATGCCCGATGTCGTGGAAGGCCACCGGCCGTTGCGACTGTAAAATGCCCGCGCCCAGTCGACGATGTCGGATTCGCGCAGCCGCAATTCGACGTGGAAATCCTTCTTGGCCGTCCGAGCGAGGAGGAGCCGGTGCAGGGTTGTTTCACACTTGAGTCCACGAAGACTGTTGCGAAGCGCCCGATCGATATATTGCCAGCGTTCGTTGGGGGATTCGGCAACGGTGCCTGATCGTTGTTCAGGCCATTTGCCGGTGCGGCGATGATGCGCTTTCGCCCATCGAATGATGCCGGCTTCGCTTAGGGGGGGCTTAGAGTGTAGATCCTGTTTGTCCGCCTGCGCAACAAGGAGCCGGTGCAGACTTTTTCCGCCGATGAGCCCACGACCACCGTGTCGAAGCGCCAGATCGATACTGTGCCAAGTTTGGCGAGGGGATTCGGCAACGCTGCCTGATCGTTGTTCCGGCCATTTGCCGGTGCGGCGGTGATGCGCCTTCGCCCATCGGAGGATGTCGGCTTCGCTCAGCGGCCGCTTGGAACGTCGACGCGATTTTGCAGGGACTGAAATTGGTTCCTCCTCAATAGAACAGATTTGCGTGGATTAAACTGCTAACGCGCCCCCGGCGTGTCCGCGCCGCCCGATTCCTTGCTCACCCACGTGAGATGATAGTCCTTGTCCTCGATCTCGTGCGCGACTTTCGTCAGCTTCAACTGCTTATAGGTGTCGCACATCACCGCCAGCTCGCTGGTGCGGTCGTGGCCGATGCTCTTCTCATACGTGCCGGGGTGCGGGCCGTGCGGGATGCCGGCCGGGTGCAGGCTGATCGATCCGCTGTCGATGCCGCGGCGGCTGGTGAAATTGCCGTCGACGTAAAAGAGAATCTCGTCCATGTGCACACTGGCGTGGCCGTAGGGGCAGGGGATCGCTTTCACGCCGTCGCGATCGTAGTAATCGACCTTGCGCGGCACGAAGCTGCACACCACGAAGTCGTTGCCCGCGAAGGTCACGTGAATCGTCGGCGGCAGGTGGACGCTGCCGGTCTTGGGCTGGTAATCGTGGATGTTGAATGCCACGGGATAGACACTTCCGTCCCAGCCGGCCACGTCGTGGGGGAAGTGCTTGAACAGGTGAACGGTCAATTTGTCGTCTCGCTTCACTACCAGCTTGAACGGCGCTATTCCGTGAGCCAGCTCGCTATACGTCAGCAGCGACTCTGGTCCGCGGAAATCGCGGTTGCAGTATGGGGCGTAGTCGGTGATCTGGCCGTGGGCGTTGCGATATTCCTTCGGCAAGTCAATCCAGCCGCGCCCTTCAAACACAAAGAACTCCGGCGTGGCGGAGGCATTGCCCGTCTTTTCCGCATCCCACGCTATTCGATACGGCGTCCCCCGCGG
>DATMEE010000518.1:0-2748 GCA_035557035.1 Phycisphaerae bacterium | reverse complement strand
TTTCAATTCGCCGAGCGTGATCTCGATTCTGTTGTTGACCTCGCCATCGATGGTGATCTTCCAGGCGTCGGGATCCTTTGCCTCCTCAGGGATCTGCCCGTTGTTGCGGATGTAGAATTTCTCGATCGGCGTGGTGTCGTCATCGAGCAGGCTTTCCGGCGTCTCGGCGACCAGCGGCTTTTCGCCGAGCACGACGAGGCCTTCGTTCTTGCCGGGGAATTTCAGGTATTGCGGTCCCTTCTCCGGGGCGGGCGCGGCAGCTGGACCCGCCTGTGCGTGGGCGCTCGGAATCCCGGCGCTGTTACCGGATAACGGCATGGTGCTCCCAACGATCGCTCCCATCGCAGCCAAACCCGTGCTGCCCAGAAATCCGCGACGGTTGAAGTTGAAGCTGTTCCCGCCGTTCTGCCCGGTTTCGCGCGCCATGATATTCCTCCCTTTATTGTCCGGTGTTGTGGTTTTTTGACCGGACTTCCGCAACGACTTCCAAATTGGTCTGAATTGCACTTTGCTGCCTTGCCGCAAGCCCGAGGCAAGATGCCATCCGTGATCAGGACAATGCGTCAAACGTCTCCGCGCTCCGGCGGATAGGAACCCGACGGGCATCGACGCGCGAACGGGCGAGCACCGTCGCCGGGCTCGCCGTCGACTTCGCATGAGCTCCAGCTACCGGCTCCCCGTTCGTGTCTGCCTGAGGAGTCCCGATTCCGGCAGCGACACGTGCGTCGAGGCGAAAGATCGGGTCACAGAGCGGATATCTTTTCTGCCGACATTCCTGCGACGTCTAACGTGCCGCCGCCTGTTCCGCCTTAGACTCGGCGAGAATTTTTATGAATTTGGCGAAAAGAATTTCCCGTTCTTTGGTGGAGAGCGTGTTCCGATCGGACGAAGGGGCGTAGTTCTGCATAAATTTCTCGAATGCCACCCTCAGCTCGGGAGAGGACTGGTCGAGCGTGTCTGGTTTAGCGGATACGGTTTGCTTTCGGTGGGCGGCAAGCCATTCGGCCGCGGGCTTAAATCGCACCCAACCAGGCATCTCGGCCGAAAGATTGACCTCGCGCCACTTGGGATGCCTTGACGGAGTGTTGAATTGATTGATCTTGCCGAAAAACGCGTCGATGAATTTGGCGACCTTCTTGTACCGCGGGGAATTCTCCGGCCAAGTATAGGCGACAAGCAATGCCCGGTTCGCAATGGTCGGGACAGTGATCCCCTCGGCAATCAGGTTCGGATAGTTTTGATGGGTGATCTCTGCGGGAAGATAATTGGCGAATAATTCGCGCAGGTCATGATTTTGCAGGCTTTCCTGATCGAGCGGGAGGAAATGCACGCCGTCTTCCTTCTTCACCTTTGACAGGGTGGCCTGCGGCGCTCCGCTGAGGATGATCATTGCCGAGATTTCTCCCGACGTCAGTCTCTTAAGTGCTTCATCGTTGTCGTAGTAAGAGCGCTGCACGGGTATATTGAGAGCATTGAAAACGGTGTCGGCGGTCACTTCGGTCTGGCTGTCCTTCAGGTTGAAGTTGACCTTCTTTCCCTTCAGATCGTCATAGGACTTGATTTCGTTTCGCGCGAGAACATGAAACTCGGAATTGTAGAGCTTCGTGATATATTGAACGCGCTGCTCGACATTGGCATACAGCACCGGATCCTTCTTCTTCAGGAGTCGGAGATTGTCCTCGTCGACGACAGCCATGTCGATGTTCTTGAGAAACAGCACATCTTTCACGTTTTGAAGTCCACCGATCCCAAGAACCGGCAGAACGCGTATCCCGTCCGGCCCCAAATCGTTCACGACGTTCCGGATGTCCTCAGTGAACCTGGCGCACGTGCATGAGATGCCGGACACCACGACCGTTACGGCGATATCGTTGGCCTGACGCTTTTTTTCATCGTAACTGACCGCCGGCTTTTGGCTTTGAGCCAAAACAGGACCCAAGGGGACAGCTAAGGATGCAAGAAACAAGAAGAACGACGAGTACGCGAAGAGATTCCTAGCAGTCGCGGTGAAGACGCCCATAGCTTTTCCCTTTGCTGTGATCTGCGGCCCATCAAGTGCGTGCCGCGAAGTGAGGGTCGCGTTCGAAATTCGGGTTAGACCCGGTGTATTCGGTTTGCGGCGAACATCCATCGGCAGTAAACGGCTTTGAAAACTGTCATACGGCGCGCCGATTATTGCCGCTTGCTTGCGAGCAGTTCGAGCCGCCGAGGCGCCTCCGCCGATCCGAATTTTTTGGCTTTCTCGTACCAGGCTCGTGCCATGGCTACATCCGGCACGAAGCCATGGACGCCCAGCTTCTCCAGAATCACTGGATCGTAAGTTCCGGCGAGTGTCAGGGCAGCGCGCGCATCTCCGGCGTTAGCCGCGCGCCGCAGCACGAGGCGAGCCGCGGCGAGATCGCCGCTCGCAATCAAATCATCCGCTCGCTTGAGCGACGAGGCGATTTCATTAGGATCGATGCGGTGGATCGCATCTCCCCGGATCAAGGGCTCCGGGACAGGTGCCGGCGGCAGAGCGGCAACCGGTGCCGCGGCCGGCGGCGCTGCGGCCAGCAGTGTGGCCGCGGCGGCGCGGCCGTCCGGCATCGTACTCTGGTAGGCCGTCGTGATTTCCTCAGGCGTCCCCGCGACCGCGGTCGTTGTGACGGCTCGAACGCCAGCGGTCTGCTTTGCCGGCGCCGATAGCCGCGCGGTATCATTGGGATTCCTCAACTGCGTGTCATGTGCCGTCAATTGCGCGCGATCAGG
>DATMEE010000517.1:0-13816 GCA_035557035.1 Phycisphaerae bacterium | reverse complement strand
CACTGAGAAAGACGTCCGTCGTCAGCTCGATGGTCTTGTCGTTTTCCCGCGGGATCACGTCCTCCCATCGCGGGAAGTTGCCCTCAACCAGGACGCTGCTAATGGTCGCCTTGCCGCATTGAAGCGCGATCTGGTTGGTGGTGATTCGAATCTCGACCGGCTCGTCTGCGTCAAAGTGCAGCTTCGACAGAAGCGACAGCGTCTTGGTCGGCACGATGGCCTGCACGTCCCCCTCGGTCGAACTTTGCATCGCCGCCGAGGACAGTGCCAGCCGCCTGCCGTCCGTCGCGATCAGCCGGAGCTGCTTGCCCTTCTTCTGCCAGAGCACGCCGTTGATCGCATAGCGCGTGCTCTCCCGGGCCGCGGCGAACAGGGTTTTCTCGATCGCCGAGCGGAGATCGCCCATCTTCAGCGTGATGTTCGGGTCGCCCTCCAGACCAGGTACCGGCGGAAACTCCCGCACGTTCTGACCCACCACCCGGAACACGCTGTCGCGCCCGCGAATATTCAGGACTTCGTCCTGGCTTTCGAATGCCATCGTCTCATCGGCCGACTCGCGAACGATCGCGACGAGCCGCGCGCAGTTCACCAGCGTCTCGCCGGGCTTCGACACCTCGACCTGAGTGACGCGGTATTGAATGCCCACTTCCTGATCGTACGCCGTGAGAACCAGGCCGTCCTTCTCCGCGGTGATGCGGACACATTCGAGAATCGGCCGGGGCGTGCGCGTCATGGCCACGCTCGATGCGGCCGACAGCGCCTCCTGCAGCGCGACGCGATCACAGATGAATTTCATATCCGATACCCTGCGCTTTCTGCTCAACGAACTCCGGCTGGGGAGCCGATCATTATGAAGTCGTTCCGTTCCCGATCAATGGCGGAGCGATTGGTATTCACGTCGTGAATATGAATAGACTTATACAAAAAGAATGAAGTCATATTCATCTTAGAGCCTGTCAATTGGTCGAGAACATTTGCCCCTGACGACAAGCTCCGCAAGCGTCGAATCTTACTCGATGCGGGCCGATTCGTCCACCTGAACAACCTGTAAGCCGCCCTGTTTGATGGCGTCCGCGAACATGGAAAAACCACAGGTACACACGGACCAACAGGGCTCCGCACAGGTGCATCATCAGCACCGCATCACCTTATCCACATTGAATCTCACCCGAGCTTCTTATAAGAAATCAACCCTTGATGAGCGCGTTCTCGATCTCTTCCAATCGTGCTCGGAACGGTGCATCGCTTCGACGTCGCTCCGCGATCAGCTTGTTGGCGTGCAGCACGGTCGTGTGATCGCGCCCTCCGAAAAACCCGCCGATCTCCTCGAGGCTATGCTGCGTGAACTGACGCGCGAGGAACATGCATACCTGCCGCGGCAAGGCAATCGAGCGGCTGCGCTTGCGGCCCTGTAAATCCGACAGCTTCACGTCAAACCGCGCCGTCACGATGGTCATGATGTCCTGAATTCGGATATGGCGGCTCGGCGCCACCGGCTCGACGCCCATCGCATCCCGGGCCAGCGCCAAGTCAATCGGCCGGCCCTCCAGGGCCGCGAGTCCGTGAACGCGATTGAGCGCCCCCTCCAGCTCGCGCGTGTTTGAAGCGACGGTCTGGGCGATGTACATCACCGCGTCGTCGGCCAACTCCATTTTTCGCAATTTCATCTTCTTGCGAATGATGGCGCACCGTGTTTCCAGGCAGGGCGCTTCGACCCGCACGATCAGGCCCCAGTTGAATCGGCTGACGAGCCGCTCCTCCAGGTGAGGAATCTGTGGAGGCGATGCGTCCGCCGAAAGAATGATCTGCTTGTTGACCTGATACAGCGCGTTGAAGGTGTGAAAAAACTCCTCCTGCGTGCGATCGCGGCCGGCGATGAATTGGATGTCGTCGATGACCAGCATGTCGACCGTGCGGTAGAGATCGCGAAAGCGGTTCATCGCATTTTTTTCGACCGCGTCGATGAACTGGTTGACGAAAGTTTCGCAGGAAACGTAGAGGATGCGCGTCGCCGGGAGTTGATCGAGCACGCGGTGGCAGATCGCCTGAAGCAGGTGCGTCTTTCCCAATCCGCAAGCGCCGTGAATGAAGAGCGGGTTATACGAAGAACCCGGCGAATCTCCGACGGCCAGCGAGGCCGCGTGGGCGAAGCGATTGCACGGGCCGGTGACAAAATTCTCGAAGGTATTTTCGGGAAGCAGAGGTATCAACGGATACGACTCAAATTCCGAAGCATCCTCGCGCCGCCCATGATCGATATTCCCCAGGCCTCCTGGAAAGATTCGTCCGCTGCTCGCGCGAAAGTCGACGGCGATCAGACGACCGGTTGAGAACTGCACGGCTTCGACAAATGGCCGAATACAGTGGCGGCGGAGATAAACCACTTGGGCGGGGTCTGGTGCGACGACGGTGTAATTCCCATTTTCAACGGGCCCGCCCTCGAGCTCGGTGAACCAGGTTCGATTCACGGCCGGGTAGTGCTTTTTTACATAGTGCAAAACATCGGGCCATGGGCATTCGGCTGCGGTATTCATGCGTACGACGCTCGTTGGATGATCGGCCGCCCACCAGCCACCCCAAGCGGGGTGTTCGCCTGTAAAATACGGCCAAATATGATTTTATGATTCGATCGGGCTGAAACAGCGATCAGGCATGATACTGGAAAGGGGTTAGAAACTCAATAAGAAATTCAGAAGGCACGGGCCGTGTAAAGTCGGTGGATAACTCTCTTTCAAATCGGATGCTGCGCGCATCAGCGACACAAACCCACGTTCGGAGTGACTTCAGCAATCCAGTTTTCTGGACCCGGCGATCCTGCCAAGTCGAGCGACTTGCAGTCTGGATCGGCGCGGCTATCATGCACGATTCAATTAAATTTGGCCATTCATCCGGCAGCACGCCGGCCGCGAGAGTTGCGCCGCCAGCGCGAATCCCTGCGTGGGACCTTTTTTCGCGGTTTCGTTGGAGACCGTTCGCAAATCATGGAAAACACCCTTGATCTTTCCAGCCTCTTTGAAACAGAAACTTTCGACAAGGAAACCTACGAAGCCCTGAAAGACGTTGCATTTGCGGGACGGGAAGCGGTGAATCGCTTTCTCGAACTCGTCGTCGATCTGGAGCGGAAGGTTGAGTCGAAAGCGGTTCCCGCCGGACGCGGCGCGCTGAAGCTGGGCATGTGCTATGCCCTGCTGGGTGCAGCCGATCGGGCGGCGGTATGGCTCGAGAAGGCGGACGACACGCCGGAAAAGCACAAATATCTCGGCCTCGCCTATCGAGAGCTGCGCCGGCACCGAGAGGCCCTTGAGCAATTTGAAAAAGGCGCTCGACATTCGCAGGGCGACATCGAGTTCGACTGTCAACGCGCCGAAAGCCACTTGCTGCTCGGCGAAACGGACAAGGCCGGCGCGATACTGGAGCAGACCCGCGCCGCAGGAGCCGCATCCGCCGACTGGCACTACACCGATGGGCGCTTTCTTCATGCAAACGGCGAGCTTGAATCCGCCATGGATGAACTGGAGCAGGCGCTGGAGCTGGACGAACGTCACGCCTACGCCAGCTTTCATCTCGCCTACCTCTACGATCTTCACGGCAATGACGAGGCCGCCCGCGAACTCTACCTGCGCGCGACCGATCAGCCCTATATCCACAATCACGCGCTCATGAATCTCGCGATCATTTACGAAGATTATGCCGCCTTCGATAAGGCGGCCGATTGCATTCGCCGCGTGCTGGCCGTCGATCCCACCAATCAGCGGGCACGTCTTTATCTCAAGGACGTGATGGCCGCCGGCGACATGGTGATCGACGATTTTCAGCTTCATGATGGCGAGCGGCGCAACGCCGTGCTCGATATTCCCGTCTCCGACTTCGAGCTGTCGGTGCGCAGCCGCAACTGCCTGAAGAAGATGAACATCCATACATTGGGCGATCTGCTGCGAACCAGCGAGACCGAACTTCTTTCTTACAAGAACTTTGGCGAGACGTCGCTCAAGGAGATCAAGGCGATGCTGACGCAGAAGGGCCTCTCGCTCGGGCAGCTCGCCCATGAGAAGCGAAGCCCCATGTCCCTCAGCGCCGCCGGTCCGGCGACGGCCACGCTGGCGCCGCCCGTCCGGCCGATGAACCCCGAGGTGAACAACAAGCCCGTCGCGTCGCTGCAGCTCTCCGTACGGTCGCGGAAGTGCCTGCAAAGCCTCGGCATCAACACCCTGGGCGACCTCACGAGCCGCAGCGAGGCCGAGCTGATGTCGGCCCGGAACTTCGGCCAGACCTCGCTTGAAGAAATCAAGAAATGTCTCATCGAGTACGGCCTGTCCCTGCGAACTTGATGAGATAACGCAATCGAACCGGCGCAGCCCGGCACATTGCCGTGCCGCGGTTGCTTGATGCCGACATCCTAATAGCCGAGCGTTGAGGCCCCAGGACGAAGGAGAGCGACAGCATTGGGGTCCGGAAAGAGATCTGGCTCACGCGCGAGAACGGACTCGGGGCGTGTCGGCGCTCGCGCCGGGCTGCGCAACCGTTTCATCTTCGCGACGCCTCTCCAGCAAACCACGATCGTCGCGGGCTGTGCGACCTTGATCCTGTGGGGCTGCTACTGCATTCGCGACGGCACCTCGTGGTTTCAGCAAGCGCCCGACGAGCCTCCCCCGCGCGTCGAACTCGACCGGCTCATCCGCGTCCGGTTTGCCGGCCGCAGTGCGAGCGGGCCGATTCAGTTGCGGGTTTCATCAGCGTGCCGGATATTCGACACCAAGTCCGGCCGCCTGCTCAAGGATAGCCCCCAGCCGCTCGCCGCTTCGCCCCTCTCAACGGCCGGCAAAAGCATTAAGCTGGGTGACGAGATTCTGACATCCAAGGACGTGACCATCAAGCCCGCCCACGACGCGACCATCGTCGTGAACAGCGACACGTATCGCGGCGAATTGCGCGTGCACCTCGACGGCCGGAACATCCGGCTGACCAATCACGTCGATCTGGAGTCGTACCTGCGCGGCGTCCTGCGCGGCGAATTGCCGGGCAATTTCCACGCCGAGGCCTTCAAGGCCCAGTGCGTCGCCGCCCGCACCTATGCGATGTATCAGAAGCTCGGCACGCCGCCCGGCCGTGACTGGGACGTGGTCGATACCGAAGGCAGTCAGATGTACATCGGCGTGCGCGGCGAGGAGACGAAGTCCGATGCCGCCGTCGCGGCAACGGCTGGAGAGATCGCGGTCTACGAACGGGCCGGTCAGGACAAGATCTTCTGCACGTATTACTCGTCGACCTGCGGCGGCGTGACGCAGCCGATCTCCCAGTTCAAGCCGAATGACCCCGACGTGCCGCCGCTGGCCGGCAATGTCGTCTGCACCGATTGCTATCTTTCGAGATACTACCGCTGGGGGCCGGTCAAACTCACGCAGGACGAAGTGACCGCCCGGATTGTCGCACGCTATCCGTCGGTGAAGCGCCTTGGGAAAATCGTGCGGCTGCGGCCCAAGGAGATCGGGCGCGACGGGCGCATCGTGCGCGTTCAGCTCGACGGCGCCACCGGCCAGAACGAAACGCTCGTCGGCGAGGATTTCCGCCTGTGCATGGGCGGCCACGTCGTGCGCTCGACCAACTTCACGCTCGAAAGCGGCCCGACAGCGTACGTCTTCCGCGACGGCAAGGGCTTCGGCCACGGCTGCGGCCTATGCCAGTTCGGCGCCGAGACCAAGGCGCTGCGGGGAATGAACTATCGCGAAATTCTCACGTTTTATTATCCCACGTCGCAGATCAAGAAGCTGTATTAAGAGGCG
The DNA here is from genome assembly GCA_035557035.1 of Phycisphaerae bacterium. Classification (GTDB taxonomy): domain Bacteria; phylum Planctomycetota; class Phycisphaerae; order UBA1845; family UTPLA1; genus JADJRI01. The sequence continues at coordinate 8,036 of DATMEE010000517.1, read as the reverse complement.
GGCGAAAAGGACGAAAGGAGCTGCGTGTGGCAGGTTGCAGGCGGCTCCAGATATAATGTCGCAGGAGGCCTTTCATGCCGGTCAACAATGCTTGCGCACCGATTGAAGACGTTCGTATTGAGCTGCAAAACCTTGCGCCGCCCTATCTGCTGCGCAAATACGACGTCACGAGCGACGATTACGAAGAATTGGCGAACGAAGACTTGCGGTGCGAATTCCTGGACGGAGTCTTGATTGTGCATTCACCGGCATCTATTCAACACGAAGGCGGCCTCTCATTCCTGCACGTACTCCTGGGCCATTTTATCTTCGAGCGGAAGCTCGGTCGCCTGTTTGGCTCGAATGCCGTCATGCAACTGGACCAGCGCCGATTTTGTCCCGACCTCTCGTTCCTTTCGGCGGAGCACGTTGATCGCATCCAGAATGGCCGGGTTTACGGACCAATGGATATTGCCATCGAAAGCATCTCCAACAGCACGCGCGCTTACGATCTAGGTGAAAAGCGACTGGCTTATCAGCAGGGCCGAGTGCCCGAAATCTGGTTCTTCGACTGCGACCGGCGCCTGGCCGAAATCGATTTTCTCGAAGCGGGCGGGTACGTGACGAAATCGCTCACCGAAGGCCGTTTTGAAAGCCGGGTATTGCCGGGTCTCTCGATCAATGTGTCATGGTTGTGGCAAGACCCGCCTCCGAATCCGCTGGATGTCTCGACTCCGGGGCATGACGGCTCACGCGCCTTCTCTTTCGGCTGGCCCAAAACTTTTTGACACACCAAATTCTCCGCCAGCTCGGCCGCCGGCGGCTCCACGTTCTCGAAAGGGCCGTCAGGCCAAGACATTTCTGCGTCGGCGATTTGTTTCCTGCAACAAGGGTTACGCCGTCTCGCGGCGCAGCGCCTCGCTTTCGTCGTCCAGAGGTATGGCCCGCAACACTGTTTCCTCGCAGCGAAGCTCCCCAACATCCTTGCCCGCACCGGCCGCATCGAGGTCCTTGAGCTTGCGGGCGCTGGGCAGCGTCCGGGTTTCCCAGCTGCCCACCGCGTCGTTGTACGCCCGCGCCGCGGCCGAAAGGCCTCCGCGAATCCTGTCCAGATGCTCGGCGAACTTGCACAAGCGGTCGTGCAGATCGCGCCCGGCCGCGGCGATCTTCTCCGCGTTCTCGGCCACCTGCTGTTGCTGCCAGCCGTAGCGAATCGCCATCAGCAGCGCCGACAGCGTCGTCGGTGACGCAAGCAGGACACCCAGCTCGACGCCGTCCTGCAGCAGTCTCGGGTCTGCGCCCACCGCCGCCGCGAAAAACGCTTCGCCAGGCATGAACATCACCACAAATTCCGGCGTCTGGGCCAACCCGCGCCAATACTCCTTGCCCGCCAGCCCTCTCATCGTCGTGCGCACGCCCGCGCAGTATCGAGCCAGATGCACCTTGCGCTGCTGCTCGTCGCCGCACTGCACCGCGTCCAGATAGGCCGAAGCATTCACCTTCGAATCCACCACCAGCGATCGGCCGCCCGGCAGCCGCACCACCAGGTCCGGCTTCATGCGGCCGCCTTCGCCCTGCAGCGCCGCCTGCTCCTCGAAATCGCAATACGCGGACATGCCCGTCAGCTCCACGACGTTGCGCAGCGTCACCTCGCCCCACCGGCCTGTCGCCCCGGGCTGCCGCAGGGCCGACACCAGCAGGCCCGTCTCGCGGCTGAGCTTCTCGCGCCCTTCCTCCAGCCGCTGCAAGTGCTTGGCCAGCCCGCCGTACGCCTCGGCCCGGGTTTTTTCCATTTCCTGAATCTGCTTTTCGTACCGCCCTAACTGTTCCCGCAGCGGCTTCATGTTCTCCTGCGCCAGCGTCATGAATTGCTCGTTGTTGCTCTTTAACGCGGCGGACGAAAGTGCGGAAAAAGTTTCCTTGACCTTCTTCTCCATCTCCTCGATCTGCCGCCGCTGCTCCGCGAAATGCTCCCGAGCCGATTCCAGCCTGGCTCGCGCCTCTGTCGAGGCTCGCTCGTTTTCCGAGAGCAGGCGCCGCAATCCTGACAACTCGGCGTCTCGCGCCGTCAACTGATTGCGCAGCTCTCCGGACGCCGCGCTCAATCCCGCGACTTCCGCGGTCAACGGGCCCCGCCCCAAGCGAAGGCCGATGACGACGCCAATCGCGGACCCCGCCGCGCCGCCAAGCAAAATATAGAGAAGCGCTTCCATTATTACGTTCAAAGCAAAAGTCCGCGGAGAAGAACCGCCGCCATCGTGAAATAAATGATGATTCCCGAAACATCGACCAGCGTCGCGACGAACGGCGTCGACGACACTGCCGGATCCAATCCGACGCGGCGGAGGATCAGCGGCAACATCGAGCCGACCACGGTGCCATAGACGACCACGCCGATGACGCTGGTCGATACCGCCGCCGCCACCCACCAGTAGTGAACGGTATAAACCTTTTCGGCCCCCGGCCACAATCCGATTCGCAAAAAGACCAATATGCCCAGAGTGAGACCGAGGGCCAGCCCCGAGCCAATCTCGCGGTACAGGATGCGCCACCAGTCATGGAGCTTGATTTCCTCAAGGGCCAGCGCTCGAATAATCAGCGTCGAGGCCTGTGACCCACTGTTGCCCCCGCTGCTCAGCACGAGCGGAATAAAGAGACCGAGCACCATCGCATGATCGAGCTCGTCCTGGAAATAGCCCATGGCGGTCGCCGTGAACATCCCTCCAACCAGAAGCAGTGCCAGCCATACGACGCGCTTGCGCACCATCTCGAAAAAGCCGACGTTCATGTACGGCGCTTCGAGGGCCTGCACGGCGCCCATTCGCTGGATGTCCTCGGTGACGACCTTCTCCTCAACGTCGAGAATGTCGTCGACCGTGACCATGCCCACCAGCGTGTCGTTCCCATCCACCACCGGCAGCGCCGAGCGGTCGAGCCTCTTGAACTCCTTGACCGCATCCTCCTGATCCTGGTCCACCCGCAGGGCCTGGTATTGCCGGTCCATGATGTCCGACATGCGCTTCGCCGGATCGGCCAGAATCAACTCACGCAATCGGATGTCATCGACCAGGCGGCCGCGCTCATCGACGACATAGATGACGTTCAGCGTCTCCTTGTCGCGCCCCACCCGGCGGATGTGATCGAGAACCTCCCCGATGGTCATGCCTTCCCGTACGGCCACGTAGTCCGGCGTCATGCGGCGGCCGATGGACTTTTCGGGATAGCCGAGCAACTTGGTCGCGATGCGGCGCTCTTCCGGGGAAAGCAGCAAGATAAGCTTCTGGGTGACCGGCCCGGGCAGGTCCTCCAGCAGGGCGGTGCGGTCGTCCGGGGCCATTTCGTTCAGCACCGCGGCCACGCCCTCCTGGCCGAGTGCGCGAAGGATCACTTCCTGCTGTTCGTGGGCGAGATACTCGAAAATATCCGCGGCAAACTCGCGCGGCAGAATGCGAAACAGAACCGCTACGTCCTCGGGCGACATGTCCGTGAAGATCTCGGCCACCGACACCGCCGGCAGCGAGGCCAGCGCACGGCGCAGCTCGGCGAATTGTCTCGCATCGAGCATCTCCTTGATGTCGGGGCCGACCAGCGATCCGAACATGTGAGGGGGCCTTTCTACGGCGAAGGAAACGAATGCAACATTCCGTTTGATGGAACCGGCATTCTACTGAATTGGAAGCGGTTCGTCGTGGGCGAGGGGCTAAGCTGCGCCCGTTCTGCCGACGCGCCCGAAGGCGGGGGGATGCATCGCAAGAAATTTGAAGACGTCACTGGCAGATGGGGGGCGGGCGGAAGGTGCGAGGTGAAATCGTTTCGATCGGACTCTCGCCGGAATCCAAGTCTCCCGGAGTTTCAAGCCAAACGTCGACTTCCGGCGACTACTCTTTCTTGTGGCCAGGGCCTCCGTTCGGTGCCCGTTCTGAATCGCGAATCCAGCCGGCAAGCATCAGCAGCATCAGCGCGCCCACGATTCCCGCCAGCAATGGCCCGGAGCTGCCGTAGGCGCGAAGCCCGAGCAGCCGAAAGAGCAGCCCGCCGCCGATCGCGCCCGCTAATCCGACCAGGAAGTGCACGACCACGATTCCACGCGACGGCCGCCTGAAAAGCAGCCCGGCCGCGGGAATCCCAATCCCCAACAAGATGAGCCAGATCCATTCGTACATTCCCACGCAGCCTCATTGAAGCTTGGTGACCTGCGGTCAGAGTCACCGCGGCGACACGCCCATCACCACCCACAGCGCCAGCCCGGCAAGGGTCAGCACCACGCCAAGTTCCTCAATCCGCTTAATTCGCATGTATGACACGAACAGCCTCCTTTCTTATCACCACGCATTTCGGCGCGCGGCCCGTCCGCCAGGCAGAATGCCTGTGCGAGCCGTTCGTCCGAATCAGGGTAAAGTCGGCGAAAAGAGCGATGCGCGAATTGACGCGGGCGACATCATCAAATCCGAACACGATGCCGGCGCGGGCAATTTGGTGGCGCACGCAACCGGTTCGCCGCCCACGTCCATCCCTGGGCTGCGACGTTTGCGCTTTTCGTGTTTGCTAGAGTCACACACGGGACACCTCTCGATTCTTACTGCTGCGGCAACGTCACTGCGGCATCCAAGACGCTCGATTTGTCCGTCGGATGAAACATAGCACGCGAAAACAGTCGGGCAAATTACGGCACGCTGAACAACCCGTCATATAAAAAGTGTGGAGAGCGCAACTTGTTGCAGAACGGGAATGTAGGCACCGTGGCGAGCCCCGTGCGTTATCTGATATTTAGCCGCTAATTATCCGGAAAGGCCCCTGGAACGTTTATGCAGGGGAGACAAAGTCGTTGCGTCAGGCACGAACCGACGGCGCCTCGATCATCTGCGAGGCGGCCTCGTACACGTCGTCCTCCCCCGGCAGCACGAAGTTCGCGGCGGGGCCGAGGGGAATATAGGTGTCGTCACCCACCACGCGTCGAATCACCGGCGGAGGATCGAGCCTCTCGACCAGGCCCATCGCGAGCGCCTCCGAGACGCCCCCGCTCTTGCGTCCCTCGTCGACAATGAGCACGCGCCCGCATTCTTCGGCGTGCCGCGCGATCGCATCGTGGTCGATCGGCGCCAGCCAGCGGATGTCCACGATTCGCGCGTGAATTCCCTGCTCCTCGCGGAGTCGCTTCGCGGCGCGCAGTGAAAACAGCACGCCGTTCCCATAGGTCACGATCAACAGATCGCTCGACTCGCCATCATAAACGCGCACGTCTCCCAGCCCGACGCACTGCTCGGGAGCGGGATACGTGAATTGCCACTGCCCGTCGCCCTCGGCGTAAAGGTCCTTCGTCATGTACAGCGCGATCGGCTCCAGAAAAACCACCACGCGGCCATCGACCTTCGACAGCGCCGCGCACGTTCGGATCATCGCGGCCGCGTCGTCGCCGCGCGACGGACAGGCGATCACAAGGCCCGGGATATCCCGCAGGGCGGTCGAGCTGTTGTCGTTATGAAAATGGCCGCCGAATCCCTTTTGGTAGGCCAGCCCAGCGATGCGAATGACCATCGGGTTGCGGAACTGATCGTTGGAAAAATATTGCAGCGAGCACGCTTCGCCGCGGATCTGATCACATGCATTATGAAAATAAGCGAGATACTGAATCTCCGGGAACGGCAGCATGCCCATGTAGCCCATGCCCTGGGCCACGCCGAGAATCGTCTGCTCATCCAGCAGCGTGTTGAAGCATCGCCCGGCCTTGAACATTTTGTGCAATCCGGCGGTGACGTAGTAAACGCCGCCCTTTTGTGCCACGTCCTCGCCGAAGACAAGCATCTCCGAATACTTCGCCATCAGATCAAACAAGGCGCTGTTGATGTTCACCGCCATGTGCCGCGGCCCGAGACTCTCCGGCAGCTTCGACTCACCCCCGAAGATAGTGATGCGCGTCGCGCGATCCGCGACCCGCGACGCCTCCGCGTCTACTTGCTCAGGATGGTACGGCGCCAGCGGGGCAATCACTTCTTCCCGCGAGGACAGTCGCGGCTGCTTTACCACGTCGTCCGCGGCGGCGGTGACGCGCTCGCGGAGCGATTCATATGTCTCGCGGATTTGCTCCGGCGTCATCAGCCCGAGACGCATGACGATCCGCGCCGACTCCAGCAGGGGATCGAGCGCCTCGACCGCGGCGATCTCGTCCAGGCCGCGATAGGCCGGCTCGAAGTCCGTGCCCGCATGGCCCAGCATTCGAATCGTCTTCAAGTGCAGAAACACCGGCGTGCGCTGAGAGCGGCAGTAGTTGACAGCCTCACGCGTGATTTCAAACGCATCGATCAGGTCGCGGCCATCGGCCTGAAAATATTTCAGCCCGCTCGCGTTGGAGAAGTTCGTCTCGATCCAGTTTGGCGGCGTGCGCACGCTGATGCCGATGCCGTTGTCCTCGCAGACGAACAGGATCGGCGTGGGCAACGACTGGTAGGCCGCCCATCGCGCCGCGTTGATAGCTCCCTGCGCCGTGCTGTGGTTCGTGCTGGCGTCGCCGAAACTGCACACTGCGATGCTGTCGACCGGAATCGGTAGTTCAAGCCCGAGTTGCCGCGCCCGGCGAATCGCGATGGCCGTGCCCACGGCCTTGGGCAACTGGCTCGCGATGGTGCTGGTCTGCGGCAGGACCCACAACGGCTTGCTGCCCCACACCTTGTGCCGGCCATTGGAAATCGGGTCTTCCCGGCTGGCGGCCTGTGACATGACCGTGTCACGGATCATGTCGATCTGGGGGAGATGCCGCGCCCGCTCCATCATGAACGCACCGCTGCGATAGTGAAGAAAAGCTGGATCGGTGTGCCGCGTCAGCCGGCCGACCACGGCATTGCCCTCGTGTCCGGCGCTGCCGATCGTGTAGAACGCCGCGTTTTTCGCCCGCAGCACGCGGGCGATCAAATCCAGATGACGCGTCGCCATCTGCGACTCGAACAGCTCGACGAGGTCGCGGCCCGTCATGAACGAGCCGTCGCGCACCGGCCGATCGGGCCGACCCGCGCGCCGCGGCGCTTCGTCCCAATTCTTAAGATGGGCCAGGAAGTTCTTATCGACGACTTCGGAACGATTAAAAGTGCTCATGCAGTCAGATTATCGGTTCGGGGCGACGCCCACTTCAAACATCACTCCGGAAAACGGAGGGCCCTCACGCCCGCCCGCGGGGGTCGGGATGGTCCAGAACCGCCTGCGTTTGCCGGGCTCGAAACTGTTCGAGTTTGTGTTGCAACTCGGGACGTTGCAGGGCGAGAATCGCCACTGCCAGCAAAGCGGCATTGGCGGCCCCGGCCGGCCCGATTGCGAGCGTCCCCACCGGCACGCCCTTGGGCATCTGCACGATCGACAAAAGCGAGTCCATGCCCCCCAGCGACGGCGTTTGCACCGGAACGCCCAGCACCGGCAGCGTCGTCTTGGCGGCGAGGACGCCGGCCAGGTGCGCCGATCCGCCCGCCCCCGCGATGATCACCTTTAATCCGCGGCTCGCTGCGGTCGCCGCATATTCGAAGGCAAGATCAGGGGTCCGATGGGCGGACATCACCCGGACTTCGTGCGGCACGCCGAACTCCGTCAGGATGTCAGCGGTATGACGCATCGTCTCCCAGTCGGACTTGCTGCCCATGACAATGCCGATTTCGATCGTTTCCGCCATTGCGTAAAACTCTCCTCGCGGGGCATTTTAGCCGGAAGCGCGTAAACTCGAAACAACTTCGCGATTCAGAATCGGCGCCAACACAAAGCCCCGGGCAGGCCTGCCCGGGGCTTTGTGGCGTATCGCCACAAATATCTAAGATTCAGCTTCGCCCGCCTTAAGGCTCCACCAGAAACATCTGTCTCGGCACCGACAGTCCCGTGTCGGTGCCCTCGATCGTCGCATCCGGCTGCTCCAGCGTCCCGTCCGGAAGCGTGCCGAAGTCGTTGTAATTGTAAATCGCATGATTCGAGCTGTCCGACAAAAACGCCCGCCCATCCGTGCTGATGGCGATGCCGTCAATCGACGTCAGGACAATGGGCACCGTCAGCGTCTTGTCTGCCGGCGTTGCCCCATCCACGTCTTC
>DATMEE010000516.1:0-6643 GCA_035557035.1 Phycisphaerae bacterium | reverse complement strand
CCGGACGCAAAACGCCCTGCTTCAGGAACAAATGCACACACTGCTTGCTCAGTTAAAGAGCCGCGACGAAGCGGCCGTTCGGCAGGCCGCGGAACTTGCCGCCATGCACGAATCGGAGTTGGCTGGCGCGCGCCAGCGCTTCGACGCCCTCTTCGCACAAATGGAGGAACAGTCGGCTCGCTTCGACGCGGATCATCGAAACGTCATTGAAGCAGTGAATTCACAGGCCGGCGGGCTTGTAGAGCGACTCGCAGAAATTGAGCGGCGGGCCGAAACGACCGGCCAACAAGTGCATAAGGCCAGCGACCGGTTTGTGCTGGATGTGCAGGCCCGCGCCGCCAACGCACAGCAGCGACTTGAAGCCGCCACCTCCGGTGTCGAGCGGCAACTGCGGGTCTCTACCGAAAAATTCGCCGCGATGCGTGACGGGGTGCTTTCAGATGCCGAAGAAAAGCGTCGTCGCGCCGAGGGTCTTGCCGTTCAGACGCAGGCCGTACTGGGAGAAACCCGGGCGCGGTGCAACGCGATGTTGGAAGATCTTCGCCTGAGAATTGAAGCCAACAAGCGCAACGAACAGGTGGTCAGCGCCTGCGTCGCCGCCGGCGCCGCCACGTTGGGCGAGCTAACGGAAAAGCTGGCCGATGCCCGGGAGGCCGCCACGCGATCCAGAGGCGACCTGGAAAAACTCATTCACGGCGCTGCGGGCGAAGTCATCGCCGCACGCGGCGCGCTTGAGGACACCATGCAAGGCCATCGCTCAGAGCTGGGCCGGTTGTCGAACGACGCCGCCGGTTTGAGAGTCGACTTCCAGTCGCGGTTCGAAGAGGCTCGCGCCTCCCTGGAATCGCTGATTCAGGAGCATCGCCAGAAGTGCTCCCAGCGGGTCGAGGCATTCGTCGGCTCGGTCGATCATCGCTTGGCGCACGCGGAGCTGGAAGCATCGACGCGAGTGACGTCGCTGCAGGGCGATTTGCGCGTCGCGGCCGAAGCGGCGAGCCGCATTTCGGCTGAACTACAAACAACGATCGAAGCCGCGGAAGCGCGCCTTCGCGAAACGCAGGCGTGCTTTACACGAGATGCCGAGGCGGCGCAACGAAATATCAACCGGCTTGTTGAAAAAAACCAGGCGACGCTGGATGCGACGCGCACGCAAGTGGAGAGCCTCACGCGACAGGCCGGCGAAACCGCCGCATCAATGCGGATCGAGATCAGCTCACTCAAGGAAATGGCGCACTCGCGAATCAATCGAGCCGGAGTGGAATTCTCGCAGTTTCTCGACGAGGCGTCGAAGAAAGTGGACGTGATCCGGCAGGAGTCGGCCGCGGTTGCCTCCGACTTGGCCGAGCAGTGCGCCCAAAGCACGGATGAAGCGGCCGGCGCCGTGGCCGAATCAGAAAAAGCCGCCGTGGAGCTGCGCCGTCAGAGCCAGTTGGCGCTCGTGGAAGTTCGCGACTGCCTCGGGCAGATCAGCGGGCGGGCCGACGACCTTCGCCGCGAATTCTGCAATCTCGGGGACGAACTCACGACGTCCGCCCGAACGAGCGCCGTTCAGGTGCAAAAAGCCGGCGACCGAATTACCGGTCAGATCGAAACCATGCGCGAGGCGGTTCAGCGCGACGCAGACGCAAACTTTCGGCGCCTTTCTCTCTTTCGAGAACAGGTCGAGAAGAGCGCGGAGCAAATGCGCGACCACGCCGGCAGGCTGCTCGACCAGGTCAACGACGGGGCCGCGGGACTTCGCAAGCACGCGGATGAGCTGCTGATGCGCGCCCAATCCGGGGCCGAGCGGATCGGCGAGACCGCCGGGAAGTTGCTCGACGACGCCCGGCTGTCCTCCGAACGGTTCCAGCAGCAGGCCGAGCAACTGCTGCAATCCACTGAATCGTCAGCCGCCAGTCTCCGCGAGCAGCTTCACTCGCTCAAGGCCCACGTCATGGGGGAATCGGAGGAGATTCGTCAGAAGATCGCAGTTGCGAGCCACGACCTCGCCGACGCACGCAGCCGGGTCGAGCAAATCGGGGAGAAGACCGATGCCGCCCATCAGCGCACGGAGACAAAAACGGGCGAGCTGCTTCGGGAGGTAAATGCCGTCCAGCAGAAATCCGAGTCGCTGCTGGCCATGCCGAAGGAACTGGTTGACGAGGCGCGCCTGCAAGCAGAGGCGCTCTCACAGATGTCGCGCAAAATCTCCGCCGCCCTGAAGCAGCTCGGCATCGCCGAGGCCAACGCATCGCAGAATAAATCCGCGCTCGCCGAGGCCAACGAGGCCGCCGATCAGAAGATCGATCTGATGAAGCGGCACACGCAGCGGATCGGCCAGCTTGTCGGCATCGTGCGTCAGCTCTATGGCACGATGGATGCCCGGATCGAGCGGCTGCGCGGGCGTCTGACGCAGGCGGACGACCTGGTTCGGGACGTGCCGCGCGAGATCGAAAGTCTCCGCGCCGCGTTCGAGTTCGAGAATAATCAACCGATTGAGGCGGGCGGCTCCGACGGCGCGATTTCCTCTCAAAGGGGCGTCGCGGTAGTGGCGCCGATGCGCGCCCACATGAATCCCCCCAAACGCATCACAACTTCACCGGATGTCAGTCCCGCAAAGCCGTCGCGGCGAATTACCGGCCCCGCCGCCGCGCCGGCGAAGGAATTGCGACATGCCGCCGTGGTGACGAGTTCACCCTCCCTTGCGACTCTCACCGCGGTCAAAGGCTCACTTGGCGAACTTGTTCAAAAGAATCAGAAGCTCAACCAGTGGCTCAAAGACATGGTTGGCGAGGAGGCCCTCGAAGCCCGCATCGGTCACCAGTCCGGCGCCGCGCAAGCCTAACCCCGATTGGCTAAGGGTTCGCGCAGCTACAATAAGATAGTCGCTCGTTCGCAAGAATCTTTGCAACCGGCTGCCGTTTGGCGAATCATCCATTCATGACATTTCCACGCGATTCCTAGCGCTGCGATCGGGGGTTATCGCGATGTGGTCGACGCATTCTCCCGGGCGCATAATCGAGAAGATTCGACCCCGCAAGGTCCGGCCATCGACGGAACCTGGCCTCGGAATGGCGCGAGAAGAGACCTCAAGCGTCTCGATGCTCATCCCCCCCATTCGGAAGAACGCGTCGACGCCATCGACCGCGCCGCGGTTCGGATCGCTCAGGATCGCCCGGCCATTCGCCGTCAGACATTTCACGATCAAGTCAAGCACCGGCTGGCGATTTCGCTTCTCGTACAGGACGTCCGCCCCCACTATCAAATCGAATTGTTCCTCGCGTGGCTGACGCCAGTCAAGCTCCCGCGCGTCGTCGAGCGAAACATGGTTTAACGCCGCGTTCGCCCGGACGAATGCCAGTGCATCGGCATCATAGTCGCTGATCGTGACGCGAAACCCGTGCATGGCCAGCGCGATTCCGCAGAGACCGAGGCCCGCGCCGATTTCCAGAACACTCCCCTGCCGGGGTATCGATTCTTGTACAACGTATTCCGTGAGCATCACGGCCGACACCCACGGCGTCGCCCAGTAGGGCATATACTCGTCGGCCTGAAATCGACGCTGGACGGCTTCGGTGTCGAGCAACGCGTACGGTGATGCCGGCCCCAGCAGCTTTACCGTTTTCCCCGCGACGGGAATCGCATATTCAATCGTTTCGTAATCGGCGATTTTCAAGGTCGTTATCGCTCTAGCAAAATTCGATTTCCGGTAGTGGGGTCAGTTTGCATCGGAGGCTTTGGCTCCAGCCCATTCGAGAGCCTGCCGTTCGTCGGCGAACGTGCGAAACTGAATGGCCTTGCCGTTGCGGAAGGTGTAGACGTCCGCGGTACGCCCTTCGCGCCATTCCGTTTCGTGCTTCAGTCTCACACGCACTTGAATGCACACGATGACCCGATCGCCGGCGACGATGAACCGTTCCGGCTCGCAACTGCCTTCGGCCCACGTCCCGCGCCCCTTCGACACGTGTGCCGTCACGGCTGCGAGCCCGTGATAGGTTCCGCCCTGCGGAAACTCGGCCGGTTCGATCCGCTCGATCTGCGGGTCAAATACGTTAACGAATCCCGGAATGTCGTTCCGGTTGAGTGCGGCGTACGCTTCCCTCAGCGCTTCTGTCTCAGCCGCAAGCGACGGTGTCAGTTTGTCCATGTTTCTCTCCCGCGGCCCATGGTTGCAACCGCACTGAACCAGGACTGAAATCAGGAAGCAAGAACCACCGGCTTGCTTCCACACAGGTTCCATGTCGCGATTGTATCACGCCCACTTTGCTCAAACGGTTTGCGAGTCATTCTGCCCCCTTCACATAAACCCATTACCCGCCTGCTTGACAACCTAACATATACCTAATATAGTTTACGGCATGCTGCGTCAGGTCGCCAATCCGCCCAACCCCTATCTTTCCGAGCATCGGGAGTGGCTCGAGCCGCCACCGCCCGCTCAGATAGAAGTTTACGAGGAAAACGCCAAGTCAATCCTTTCCGAAAATGACAGCCCGGACGTGGGCTTCCGCTGGTCGGTCAATCCGTACCGCGGCTGCCAACATGCCTGCGCGTATTGCTATGCCCGTCCGACGCATGAATACCTGAGCATGGGCGCCGGGACGGATTTCGACACCAAGCTGATCGCCAAGATAAACGCCCCCGATCTGCTGCGCCAAGCTTTCGCCAAGCGCGGCTGGCTGCGGGAGACGGTCGTGTTCTCCGGCGTCACCGATTGCTACCAGCCTATTGAAGCCTCGTACCAGCTCACACGCCGCTGCCTCGAAGTTTGTCTCGAATTCAAAAATCCCGCGTCGATCATCACCAAAGGCTGCCTCGTCCTCCGCGATGCGGAGCTTTTGGCCGAATTGCACCGCCAGACCGGCTCGCGGGTTTATCAGAGCATACCCTTCGCCGATGACAAGCTCGCCCGACTCATCGAACCGCAAGCCGCGCCACCCTCGAAGCGGCTGGAAGTCATGAAGCGACTCAGCGAGGCCGGCGTGCCGGTCGGCGTCATGGTGGCGCCGATCATTCCTGGATTGAACGACACGGAAATTCCGAAAATTCTCCAGCTCGCCGCCGCGGCCGGCGCGCAATCCGCCGGGTTCGTCCCGCTTCGGCTTCCAAAGAACGTCGCTCCAGTATTCCTGGAGCGAATCCGCGCCGCGCTGCCCGATCGCGCCGCTCGGATCGAGTCGCGCATTCGCGAGATGCGCTCGGGCCGCCTGAACGATCCCGGCTTCGGATCGCGCATGACCGGAGCGGGGCACTATTGGAAAAACATCGCCGATCTCTTTCGGCTCTCGGTTGAAAAATACGGAATCGCCGCGATTCAACGGCGCCGACAGGCCGAGGGCCCTGTTGGCGACGATGAAGACGCGGCCACTTCTGGTCCGGCTTCGACGTCTCTTCCCGTCCTCCCAACGCACGATCCGAACCAGCTTCTCTTCGACTTCCGCGAATAGGCCCGACGCGATTACAATGGCGCTTCTGTCGACGAGCCCCGGACTTCCAGTCCGGGCGGTCCCTGATTTGGAAAAACTTCTGCCACACGAATCTCGCGGGGGGATCGAGAGCACCGAAGACAACTTGGAAGGGATTTCCCATGTCCGCCGCCTACGACGAATTCATCCGCCACGTTCGCGAAACCGGAATGCTCGACGCCACCTCGGCCGTCCTCGACTGGGACGCCGAGGTCAACATGCCCGACAACGGCGTGCCGCAGCGTGCCGATCAACTGGCACTTCTGGCCGCCCTCTCCCACGAGCGCCGGACGCACCCGCGCATCGGCGAGTTGCTTGGCCAGCTCGAACGCAAAGCCGGCGATGAGGTGCAGCAGACCAACGTCCGCGAGGTGCGCCGCGCCTACGATCGCGCGGTGAAGATTCCCAAAGAGATTATTCAGCGCATCGCCCACGTCTCCGCGATCGCGAAGCACGCTTGGGCCGAGGCTCGCAAGGAGTCGGCTTTCGGCAAATTCGCTCCCCATCTGACGGAACTGCTCGACCTCAAGCGGCAGGTGGCCGACGCCATTGGGTATCCCTCCGAGCGCTACGACGCCCTGCTCGACGAATTCGAACCGGGGGCGACGGCCGCCGAGGTCGCGGACGTGTTCGTAAGTTTGCGCAAGCCGCTGTCCGAATTCGCGAAACAAATCGCCGGTGCCGCGAGGCGACCCGATGCATCGATCCTGGCACGTCGTTATCCCATCGATCGACAGAAACTCTGGGCCGAGCAATGCGCTCGCACCGTCGGATTCGACTTCAAGAGCGGCCGCATCGACGTTTCGACCCACCCGTTCTGTTCGGGCTTCGGCCCCGGCGACGTACGCCTCACGACCCGCTATTACGAGAACCTGTTCCCGGCTTCCGTTTTCGGCACGCTGCACGAAGCGGGACATGGCCTATACGAGCAGGGCCTGCCGATTGAGCACGTTTTCACGCCGCGCGGCCAGGCCGTCAGCCTCGGCATCCATGAATCGCAGTCCCGCATGTGGGAGAACTTCGTCGGCCGCGGTCGCCCGTTCTGGGAGCGGTTTTTCGATCAGTGCAAGCTCGTGTTTCATGAGGCGCTGGGCGATGTTTCGCTCGATCAGTTTTACGGTGCGATCAACACGGTGACACCATCGCTGATTCGCGTCGAGGCCGACGAGGTGACATACAACTTGCACATCATCCTGCGCTTC